>JANYDV010000286.1 GCA_025363505.1 Bacteroidota bacterium | reverse complement strand
AAAAAATAAAAAAAACGACGATGTTTTAATTATAGTAAGCACAAATTTTTACCCTAAATAAGAGAATTATCTGTTGGTCGGTTTGTTCAAATCTCTGATTCGATTGCTATTTACGTTTTTCCCTACATATAATTTTCGTCTATGGCGCAAAGACTTGAACCTTCGTCCCTATCACTGTCTCCTTATAATGGCAGTTGGGGTTTCTCGCAAGCCGCACACTTATTACGCCGGGCAATGTTCGGTGCCACTGTAGAAGATATAACAATGGTCCAAGCGATGACGATGTCGCAAGCGGTTGATTCGCTCCTTGCTGATGACCCTACTCCTATTGGCAGCCCACTTGTTTGGTATCACTATGATATTAATGGTGTCTCGCAAGGGCAAACGTGGGTCGATCTACCGTATGATAGCGGCAATGACTTTAACAGAAATGAATCTCTCGCGGCGTGGTGGCTGGGTTTGATGCTGTCGCAATCAATTTCTATTCGCGAGAAAATGGTATTGTTTTGGCACAATCATTTCGCTTGTGGTGCAATCACGGTTGACGATGCACGCTATATGTATGTGCAGAATATGATGCTTCGTAATAAAGCACTCGGAAATTATAAATCTCTCGTTAAGTCGATCACACTCGACCCTGCAATGCTTCGTTATCTCAGCGGGAATCAGAACGTTCGGACAGCGCCGAACGAAAATTACGGACGTGAGCTTCAAGAATTATTTTCGATTGGCAAAGGTGCGGAAGTTGCCGTTGGTGACTATACTACCTACACCGAAGCCGATGTCAAAGCTGCCGCACGAGTGCTTACGGGTTGGAAGGATGACTCAAAAACGATCACTCCTGTTTTTACTCCTGCCGATCACGACAGTAGCGATAAACAATTTTCTCCTCGTTATGGTAATCAGATTATCAAAGGGCATTCTGATAAAAGTGGTGCCGCGCAAGAAATAGATGATCTCCTGACGATGATCTTCGCCCAACAAGAAACAGCAAAATATATTTGCCGAAAATTGTTCCGGTGGTTCGTTGATTATGTAATTGATGATGCGATTGAGCAACAGGTGATTGCTCCTCTTGCACAAACGCTGATCACCAATAATTTTGAGATGTTGCCGGTACTGTCACAACTGTTAAAAAGCACAATGTTCTATGATGCGGCATTCGTCGGCTGTGTTATAAAAACTCCGATAGATCTCATTATTGGCTCGATACGAGTATTAGATGTTGTAATGCCGGTAAAGGATGTTATTATTACGCAATATTATGGATGGATCGGTCTGCGTCAAACCGCGGCGAGCCAACAAATGAAGATTCTCGAGCCGCCGAATGTTGCCGGTTGGCCTGCATATTACCAGACTCCGCATTTCCATGAGCTTTGGATAAACTCTGCGACGCTCAATTCGAGAATTACTTTTCTCGATCAGATCGTAACGAACAAATATTCTATTGCGGTGCAAACGTATTACCTGACAAGCATAGACCCGACTGTTTTTGCAAAGCGTTCATCAGACCCGAGTAATCCGGATACATTAATATCCGATTGGGCAAAATTCTTATTTCCGAACCCTCTGACTGCAGATCAACTTACGACACTGCATAATGTTTTCCTGCCGGGATTGCCAAACTATGAGTGGACAGCAGAGTGGAGCGCATTTATTAATAGTCCGAACGATAGCGCAAAAAAAATGGCGGTATCAAACAAACTCACGACGCTCTTGAAATATATGCTTGAGCTTGCAGAATATCAATTGATGTAAGGAGCACTACTATGAAAAGAAGAGATTTCCTCAAAGCAGCAGCCCCAGCAACGGTATTGCCGTTCTTTGTTGGCGGATTTTCGGTCAAAGCATTTGCGAATAATCCGTTCCTACAAACATTAATGCAGAATGACTCATCCGATCGTGTATTGGTACTGATTCAATTGATCGGCGGCAATGATGGATTGAGCACACTGATACCGCTCGATCAATACTCGCAAATGTCGAAAGCCCGTGCCAATATTTTGATTGCTGAGAAAGATACGCTCAAGATTACCGATACACTCGCATTCCACCCGCAATTTTCCGGAATGCAAAATCTTTTTAAGCAAGGCAAGCTTGCAATTTTGCAAAATGTTGGTTATGCGACTCCAAATTTTTCGCATTTTCGTTCTATCGATATTTGGCTGACGGGTTCCGACTACAATGAAGTGCTTTCGACGGGGTGGATGGGGAGATATCTCGATCAACAGTATCCCGGTTATCCTGCGGGGTATCCGAATTCGCAAATGCCTGATCCTGTTGCAATTCAGATAGGCTCCGCGGTTTCACTGGCATTTGAAGGACAAAATTCAAATCTCGGAATGGCGTTCTCCGATCCGGCTGCATTTAATAATGTCATTAACGACACCACGCCGTCAACACCAAATACTCGAGGCGGACACGAACTTGCTTATGTCCGCTCAATTGGCGTTCAATTACAAAATTTTGCTGCCCCGGTGAAAGCGGCTGTTGGGAAAGGACCGACGCTATCGTCTCAATGGTCAACAGCAGGTGTGAATGCTCTTGCCGATCAACTTCGTATCGTTGCCCAACTCATTGCTGGCGGTCTCAAGACGAAGATCTATGTTGTGAGTCTCGGTGGGTTTGATAACCATGCTGATCAACGCAAAAGTCAAGATCCGTTATTACAGAAAGTCTCATCGGCGATCTCGGCATTTCAAGATGAACTAAATCTCAATAGGCTTGAAGATCGGGTTGTTGGGATGACATTCTCGGAATTTGGACGACGTATAAAATCAAATGATAGCGGAGGTACTGATCACGGGGCGGCGGCACCGATGTTTATTTTTGGTTCGCAGGTGATCGCCGGTGTGCAAGGGAAGAACCCGAAACTCCCCGATAATGCGACAGGCGAAGACAATTTGAATATGGAATTTGATTTCCGCTCTCTGTATGCATCATTGCTCAAGGAGTGGCTCGGAGCTACAGATGCAGACATTACGAACACATTACTTCGGCAGTTTCCGACACTGCCGATCATCAAACCTCAGTCGGGTGTTGACATTCAGAAACCAGTCAATACTACTGAACTGCTGCAGAACTATCCAAATCCTTCGGGTGGATTCGGAGCACCAAAGACAACTCAGATTACATTCCGTACAATGGGCGGAGCCGCTTCGCTTCGTATCTTTGATATTAACGGTCAACTTATTAATACATTGCTTGATGAGCAAGTAGCCCCCGGCGAACGAACAGTATCCTTCAATACAAGTAATTTATCAAGCGGTTCGTATCTCTACCGTTTAGAAGCCAACGGAACAAGTTTGACCAAGACGATGGTGGTGATGAGGTGATAATGGCGTGAGATATTCTATAATTAGGTATCTTATTTATATCTAAACTATGCACTTACGGCATTTTTATAAAACAGCATCTCATTTCTTCGTATATTTGTATGAAAACATCCGTACAATAAGGATATTTTCATGCCGCAAAAAACACGTTCGAGCCTCGCTAATCGTGCTGCCAAGACAGCACTTGATATCTCTGCCAAATTCCCACTCGGTGATGGTATTACCTACGATGACGTATTGCTCATCCCTGGCTATTCCGCTGTGCTTCCGCGCGAAGTAGATCTTTCGACTCAGCTGACGCGCAACATTCGCCTCTATACGCCATTTATCTCCAGTGCGATGGACACGGTTACCGAATCGGCGATGGCAATTGCGATGGCACGTGAAGGCGGCATCGGTATTATCCATAAAAATCTTTCGATAGCACGACAAGCAGAAGAAGTAGATCGAGTCAAGCGTTCGGAAAGCGGAATGATACAACATCCGATCACGCTGACAAAAAAACATACGCTGCGTGATGCATTAATGCTGATGGAAAAATATTCTATTTCCGGAATTCCTATCATCGGCGAGGAAGGTCATCTCATTGGGATGCTGACTAATCGGGACATACGATTTGAATCGGACAAATCACAAATGATCGATCGCATTATGACGAAAACTAATCTCGTCACAGCGCCCGTCGGTACCAATCTCGAAAAAGCTGAAGCGATCTTACAAGCAAACAAGATCGAAAAACTTCCTGTGGTTGATAAACAGGGGAGACTGAAGGGGCTAATCACCTTCAAAGATATTCAAAAGAAAAAACGCTATCCCAATGCCGCAAAAGACTCGGGCGGACGTTTGGTTTGTGGTGCGGCTGTTGGGATTTCTGCAGATACGCTTGAGCGAATTGAGGCACTCGTTGGTGCCAATCTCGATGTCGTGATTGTTGATACCGCACACGGTCATAC
>JANYDV010000272.1 GCA_025363505.1 Bacteroidota bacterium | reverse complement strand
GGAAAAGTATTAGTCCGGTAACAACAAGATAGAAAATAATTTTAATTACGCTCTTATCTGCCAAAGCCCCACTTTGGCAGATAAGAGCGTATTTTTATTGGCGCGATTCATCCAAGCTCTCTTTCTCCATTACTATATCTATACTACTGAAAATGCTAGCGAGCTTTTTTATACTATAAAAAGCACAACTTATTGTTTTGTATTAAAGCTGAAACTTTTATGATTATTAAATGGATAGACTCCTGTAATCATTACTTATATGGCTGAATACAATACAACATTTACCGAAGAAGAACTTCGGCGGCGTTTGACACCGACGCAGTTTCATGTTACTCAAGAAAAAGGCACCGAACGTGCATTTACCGGCGAGTACTACGATACAAATGAGCGCGGAATGTACCATTGTATCGTCTGTGATACTCCCTTGTTTGCCTCGGAGACTAAATTCGATTCCGGTTGTGGTTGGCCCAGCTTTTATCAGCCAACTAAAGATGTTGTAGTGACTGAGCATATTGATCGCTCGTTCGGAATGATCAGAAAAGAGATTGACTGCGCCACCTGCGGTGCACATTTGGGGCACGTCTTCGATGATGGTCCGCCACCGACAAAGCTCAGATATTGCATTAACTCCGCTTCGTTACAATTTAAACCCACTCAAGCGTGATCTACCGTTCGAAGAATCGTAAACTGCTTCAAAAAACTGTAGCTTCGCCCGCTCCGAAAGCGATCGAGTCGCCTGAACTTGGTTTCGGCAATCGCCCGAGTGTACGCGGACAGCGGTTGGTGAATCAAAATGGGGCGTTCAATATTGTTCGTATTGGTGAAGAAAAGAATTTTCTCAATAATGCATTCCATCAAATACTTTCGATGGAGTGGGGAAGATTTTTTGGGATGATCTTGATAGGGTTTTTGGTGACCAACATTATTTTCGCTGTTATTTATTTTAATTTAGGGGTTGAAAATTTGCAAGGAATGATTGGCACATCATTTCTTGAGCAGCTCAGCGAAGCATTTTTCTTTAGCACTCAAACCCTGACAACACTTGGTTATGGTCGCATCAGCCCCGTCGGGTTTGCTACAAGCTTTGTCGCATCGATCGAATCAATGCTTGGCTTACTTGCCTTTGCGATGGCAACGGGATTGCTTTATGGGAGGTTCTCGCATCCGGAAGCAAATATTATTTATAGCAAGAATGCCCTGTTCGCTCCGTATCATGACGGCGTGGGCTTGATGGTCAGAATGGCAAACGGCAGACGAAATCAATTAATCGAACTTGAAGCCCTCGTTACGCTGGCAAGGAATGAGATGATTGATGGAGTAAGCAAACGGAAATTTTATATACTCCCTCTGGAGATCACAAAAGTATCGGTGCTGGCATCAAGTTGGACGCTCGTGCATCCGGTAGTCGAAGGCAGCCCGTTCTTTGGAATGACATTTGATGATATCAACGAAAGCGACGGAGAAATACTGGTACAAATAAAAGCATACGACGAAACGTACTCGCAAAACGTCTATTCTCGAAGCTCGTTTATGGATGACGAGATTATCGTTGGTGGTAAATTTATCTCGGCAGTCACAGTTGATGAACAAGGGCGCTCGGTACTTGATCTGAGTATGATCAGCGATTACGAAATCGTTGAAGTACCCATCCCTCGGAGTGCTTAAGCCATCGAGATCACCTGATCTACCAATGCTTTGATGCCAACAAACACTTCGTTGAGCGGTGCTTGGTCGTACATATATGCCGGGGTTGTGACAATCTTATGTGCGGCATCGATATAAATTTCATTTGGTTGAGTTTCAAAATGGGTATGTCCCAGTTTGCGCAGTTCTTCTGCTTCGGGTCCTTCGGCACCAAGTGTGAGCCCGAGTTTTTCGCCTTTGAGCGCAAGACCTATTAATGCCGGTGCGATACACACTGCCCCGATAGGCAAGCCATTTCGATAGGATTGTTTAATCGCATATTCAAGTTCACGATACGTGATTGTTCCCATCGCGCCTTCGGTTGCAAAGGTGCAAAGATTTTTTGCAACACCGAAACCACCCGGCATAATCAGAGTATCATAATGAAGATCGGATAACTCCGAAAGCGGTTTGATATTTCCGCGAGCGATACGCGCCGACTCAGCGAGGATGTTGCGAGTTTCGCCGACAGCTTTGGTAGAATAATGATTCATTACTGATATTTGTGGTGCATCGGGTGCGAAGATCTCTACGGTGACAGGGTGCTGGCTTAATGCCCATAGGACCCCGACTGACTCGCGGATTTCTGCACCATCTAAATACCCACAACCGGAAAGTATAACGGCAACTGTCTTCATTTTTTCTTTTTGACAAATCTAAGAAAGCACTAAACTTTGTATATGATATAGTAAGTTTCTGATAAAACAATGAAAACAACAAGAATAACCCGAACCATCCTTTTCGCACTCTTAGTGCTCAGTTCGGTCGCAGGCTGTAGTCGCGCCAAAACCGAAACTGCCGTCATTGCAGACATCATCGAAGATTCTGTAAAGACCAAAGTAAAATTTAATGACGACGATCTTCGTAAACGTCTCACCAAAGAGCAATACGAAGTAACCCAACACAAAGGCACTGAGGCTTCGTATTCGGGCAAATATTGGGATAATCACGAGGACGGAATATACTCATGTATCGTTTGCAATACGAAGTTGTTCGATTCAAAGACAAAATTTGAATCCGGCACCGGTTGGCCCAGTTTTTTCAAAGCGATCTCGACGACCGCCACGAAAAACATCTCCGATAACGGCTACAATATGACCCGTACCGAAGTAGTCTGCGCTACTTGCGGTGCACATCTGGGTCATGTCTTTGATGACGGACCACAGCCGACCGGTTTGCGATATTGTATGAACTCCGCCTCGCTCGATTTTAAAAAAAGGTAGAGATCCGATTGGAGAAATGATATAATCGTTTACTCCGATATAAATAGCATTTAAGATATTCTCAAACGAAATCTTAGGGGTAATATTCTGCAACTCTCTCACTTTCTGGCTGTTTATTTCTCCACTCATTATTTCTAAAATACATGAACCCATCACAAGAAGAATTTTTACAAAAGCTGATCGAGACACCCGGCGTTTCGAACTACGAAGAGAATGTACAATCGTTATGGCGCGATGCTGTCAAGCCTTATACTGATAGCATCGAGATCACCCCACACGGTAATAACATCGCGACACTCAATGGCACCGATGATATTTCAGTAATGATTGTCGGTCACGCCGATGAAATCGGGTTGATCGTCAGATATATCAATAGCGATGGATTTATTTATGTCTCTCGAGTCGGAGGGGTTGATCCTGCTATCTTGCCATCGCACCGTGTCAGAATTCTTTCGTCAAAAACGGATGGTATTGTCACCGGCGTCGTGGGACGGACGGCTCCGCATCAAACAAGAGATGACAGCGGTGGGAAGAAAATTACCTACTCCGATGTCTGGATAGATATTGGTGCAACCAACAAAGAAGAAGCCGAAAAATATGTAAACATCGGCGATGTAGTTATTTATGGCGAAGGATACCAGAGACTGATAGATACACGAGCAACGGCACGATGTTTTGATAATCGAATCGGCATTTATATCGTTGCTGAAGTAATGAAAAATCTTCACGCACGCAAAAACGAATTGAAAGCAACGGTATATGGTGTCAGTTCTATTCAAGAAGAAACAGGAGTCTGGGGCGCCGGTCAAGCCGGATATCATCTGAACCCAACACTTGCGGTGGCATTGGATGTCACCCCTTCGACCGACTCGCCGGGAATATCAAAAGAACTTTGGGGACAAGTTGATGTCTCGAAAGGCGCAGTAATCTCGCGAGGGATCAGAAACAATCGGAAGATCAGCGATCTAATGACCAAGACTGCGGTCGATAAAAAAATTCCATATCAGATAGAAGTTGATAACGGACATACATCAACCGATGCCGACCCAATCAGCCAGGTGCGTTCGGGTATTCCGATTGCAGTACTTAGCCCTGCTACCCGGTACTTGCATTCATCTGTTGAAGTTCTTGATTTGAATGATCTTGATCATTGTGTCAATCTTTTGACCGAATTTATTCTATCACTCAAAGGTGGGATGAATTTTAGAAACTAAAACATACTTCTAAAAAAGTCCGCCTCGTGGCGGACTTGCTTTTTATTCTTTAATAAGATAAATTTTATTATCTTCTACCAAATAATGCATTGGTACGGCAGTGATTTTTGGATAGGCTTCTTCAAGTCGTTTGGCTTCGCTAATTGCAAAGTCAATTGCATTTCCAATTTCAGAGTCAGGGGCATATTTATCGAAATGAGCAGCAGCGTGTTCGGTAGTCCATCCGGCAGTGTCAACAAGTCCTTTAATAAATTCTTCACGACGTTCATGCAAGTCTACCATCCCACAATTGTTATGCCCGATCACGGCAATGTGCTGAATGTTTGCCATTGAAAGTGCATAAGAAACTTTGAATTCACTGTGACGAAGATTTGCTCCGCCGGCACGAATGATATAAGCAAAGTTATCCGGAATAAGTAAGTGCTTCCTATTATCCATACACATACCGATCAACAATCTTGCTTGAGTATAGGATTGGAACGGCTCTTGAAGATTGTGATACCGAAGCAACATCCCGATTGGGGTATCACATAATTCCGGAGGAATGTCGGATTCGTTGGTAATAGCAATTAAGCGATCCATAGTTATTTTGCAATATGAATATTAAAATTGGGCACTCCGAGAGCGCCCCAAAGTCGAAGCCACATCGGAAGATACATTTCCATTGCACGAGCTCCTGAAATGTCACCAAGATCAACGATATTTTTCCATCCAAACCAGTTTGAAAGGATGTCTCGGACGGTGGTTTTGGCATCAGCATCATTGCCGCAAAGAAACATATCATGATCGCCGGGTACGAGTGACGGATTAACCATCACATTACAATTGACAGTATTCAAAGACTTCACAAATTTCACATCCGGAAATTCACGCTGGAGCTGCTCGGCAAGCGAATCAGTATTGCAAACAAACAGTGACGGTGGCATCCCTTTCGAAAAGTCAAGTGGATTCGATATATCAATAACCACTTTACCATTGATATTTTCTTCACCAGCCAATTTCATCGCTTCGACAGCCCCGAAGCCATTGGTACAATTAAAAATGATTGTCCCAAAACCGGCAGCATCGGCAAACGTACCTGTTGTTGCTTTCGTACCATTGGCAGCAGCCCACGTCGCAGCTTTTTCATTTGTTGATGTTCGAGAACCCATCATAACACTATGCCCGAGATTGATAAGCTTCGAGCCGATCGTTGCGCCAACAATTCCGGTTCCGAATACAGCGATGTTCATTGAAATATTCCTCTATTAATATGAAAATAATTTTTGAATTGCCGATGCAATATCTTCGACCGTTGGGATAGTAACATTCATCAGTCCCACATTATATGGGATCGGAATATCAATCGTCGCCAATCGCTCGACCGGAGCATCAAGAAAATCAAATGCTTCTTGCGAAATTGTCGCACAAATCTCCGAAGCGAAATTTGCCGTCCAGTTATCTTCGCAAAGTACAATCACTCGATTTGTTTTCTTCACCGATGCAAGAACGGCATCTTTATCCCAGGGGATGATAGTACGAAGATCAATAATTTCGACTGATGCTGTGTTAATCTCGGCGGCTTCGATAGCGCGGCTTACCATCGCACCCCAAGTGATGATCGTTACATCACTGCCTTCACGAGCTGTTCGGGCTTTTCCAAACGGCACCATATATTCATCCCCGGGATATGCCGTTCTGCCTTGAGGTGTGTCGAGCAATGCACGATGTTCAAAAAAGAAAGTTGGGTCGTTGCCACGAAGCGCTGTCCTTAACAAACCAACAGCATCTTCGGCATTCGACGGGAAAGCTATTCGCCACCCGATCTGATGAGCGAATGTTGCTTCGCCCGAAACAGAGTGCCAGGGGTCGCCGGTACGTTTCGCAAATCCAACAGGAATGCGAACCACCATACCCGCAGTAAATTGAGATTTCGTCCGCCACCGAACTGTACCAATGTCATTAATTTGTTCTGTCGCAGGGTCGGCATATTTGCGGAATTGAATTTCGGGTACGGGCATCAAACCATTGAACGCCATACCAACCGATCTTCCGATGATGCCTTCTTCTGAGAGCGATGTATCAAAGACTCGCTCTTTGCCAAATTTTACTTGCAAATCAACAGTGGCACCGTGCACACCGCCTTTGGCACCGACATCTTCTCCAAATATTAGCAAATTCGGATTCCGAGCCAACTCTACTTCGAGTGTTTTGCGAACCGAGTCTTGCAAATTCATTCGAACGCCTTCATCTTTTGTCGAATTGATTGCAACGACATCTGATGAAAAAGTATGTTCTCGAACACTTGCTGTGTCAGGTTCAGGCGAAGCTAAAGCCCTGTCGCGGGCAGCCATTACTTCAGCTTCGACTTCTTGTTCAAAAATATCCCATTCTTTTTCAGAAAGGATATTCTTAATCATAAATGTTTTTAGTTTTGCCAGCGGATCATTCTTTCTTTCGCTTTCCAGCAATTCTTTGGGCTTGTAACTTTGTGTATCAACGAATGAATGACCTTCAAGGCGTGGTACTTTTAAATGAATTAGCGCCGGTCCGTCCCACTGACGAACATAACTTACTGCTTCGGAAATCATCGCAGCAGCAGTTTCGGGGTCGGTACCATCACCATCCCAAATCTTGAGATTACCAAACGATGCAAGGTTCTTGGCGATATTTGCGCCGGGGGTTTGGTAGTCGCCGGTTACTGAAATACCATAGCCGTTGTTTTCAATAAAAAAGAGGAGCGGAAGTTTTTGTGTCGTTGCAACATTTAGTGCTGCCCAAAATCCATTCGCCGCAACCGAGCCATCGCCGCCGAGAGCAACAGCAATCGCCCCCTCATGAGCCGCTGACTTCAGTACA
>JANYDV010000244.1 GCA_025363505.1 Bacteroidota bacterium | reverse complement strand
GCCGGTGATCGCCGACAAATTAGCGAAGCATACTTCGGTACCATTAAACAATTTCTACGCCTCGAAGCCATTACTCAGGATGCGCTGCAAACAAAATTTAATCACCCACAACTTGTTGTCAGTGCTTTCTATCTTGCTACTCAGAATGCTGATCCGAGTGAAATGCGTAATATAATTGCCGGTCTCAGTAATGATTTTGTCCGAGATTACCCGCTGAATGTTTTTCAGCAAATGGCTAATCGGAACATCGAAGATCAACGCCTCGCACAACTGTTGCCAGCCGAGCGCCTCGCCGTCTACTATTCATTTCCGCAGTGGTTCGTCGTCGAGATCGAACGTGAGTATGGTATTGATCAAGCCGAACTGTTACTCAAAGCACTCAACGAAGAAGCGACGACCAATCTTCGCGCGAACCGTACATTAATTACTCGTGATGAATTACAAAAAAAATTGGCAGATCTTGGTGTAGAAGCAACACAATCGACAATAGCCGAAGATGCATTAATACTTTCAAAACGAATAAACGTTTGGGACTTAGCACCATTCAAGCAAGGGTTATTTGAAATTCAAGATGAAGCCAGCCAGCTCGTCGCACCGTTTGCAAATATCACCTCCAATAAAATTAGAGTACTTGATGCCTGTGCAGGTGCCGGCGGAAAATCGCTGCATTTTTCAAGTTTGCTTCGTGGTCAAGGCGAGATCATTGCGACAGATATTGGTGCACGCAAACTTGAAGAGATGCGCAAACGAGTAAAGAGAAGTAATATTCAAAATATCCGTATCGTTGCTCCCAACCAATATAACGAACAATTAGGCATAGAGGCATTCGGATCCTTCGATGTGGTACTACTTGATGTTCCGTGCAGTGGCACCGGCACACTGCGTCGCAACCCCAGTATTAAATGGCGTCTGACCGAAGAAATGCAGAGCGAACTAATCGAAAAGCAAAGAAATATTCTTGAACGCAACGCCCCCTATGTCAAAGGGAATGGCGTGTTGCTTTATTCAACGTGCTCATTACTCAAAAGTGAGGGTGAGCAACAGGCAGAATGGTTTGTTGATCGTAATCCGGAATTTATTCTTGAAGCAACCAAACGTACCCACCCCGAATCAGAGCATTGCGATGGATTTTTTGTAGCACGTATTAGAAGAAAGTCGACGGGAGCTTAGCGATGCGTTCGTGACATTACATTATTCCAACGCGCAATCATTTCCTGTTTTTCAGCATCAGTATAACTCAATAAGGATTTCGGAAGGTGCGATGTCCACGCGCTTTCGAGTGATTCTAATGACTTCCCAAAATATGTTTCGAATGTGTGAGAAGTAACATCATCATCACACTTTGAAAATGCAACGACCGTATCATCGGAAGTCGTATTCCCAAGAAACAATAAAAATGCACCGGCGATAACTTTCCGTTCAAGTTCAGAAGAGAACATCGGGCTTTGCCAAGCATAACTCAGCATCGGTAAAAATGTTTGGCTTTTCAAATATGCGGCAATGACATCAGGCTCTGCGCCAAAAAACGGATGGCTTATGCGATTGTGCGCCAGACGTTCGGTAATGAATGTTGCAAACGCATCTTCAAGCATTGCCCAGCCCGGAGAAATACCATAATGTCGAAGATACATTCCAAATCTGGTGGAATGTACGACCATCGCTATCAACTCTGCTTCTGCGGCATCAGAAACTGAACGAACAATATAGATCGAGCGATCAGCAATATTAAAATGTGTTTTTGTGGTTCGCCCTAAAATTGCCGGACTACGAAGATCACACAGATAGACAGGCACCCGATCTTGAAACCCTTCATGAGTAAGCGCCGTCACAGCTCGATATGTATCTTCAAGAATATTGGCAAGCGACGCCGCTTCCATTTCATGATAGCAGATCCGATCAAAATACACAGTAAAATGTTCAGATGCAAGACTGCCCCATTGAACTCGTGCGCGAAGTTCGGTATCGTTGATCGAAACAAGTGGTCGCTCTTTTAGTGGAATTGTCCCGGTGGAGGCTGGGACAACCGGAGGGTATAATAAAACGGGTTGTAAGTCTGTAGGAAATGATGAAGAAACTGAAGTCTGTGAGCCGGTAATACTCGCCATTTGTTCCATAGTAATCCCCCTTTACAAATTGTGTGATTCCTTATCTCGATTTCGACACATTTTAATCTACTTAAATGTACGAAATAAAAACACAAAATGCAAGTCGAATGCAAAAAAAGAAAAAGAATGTTGAATTGTGGGGAGAAGTACAAGTTGATAAAATCTATACGGTATTTTAATTTTATGGTTTTTGTCTTAAATTTATGGTTTTGTGGTATATTTGTGCAATGAAAAAAATCATTACTCTCGGCGTTTTCTCCCTTCTTTTTACTTGCAAACTCTTCGCGCAAGAAGTACAGATTCCGTTCGACTCAAGCGGGAAGATTGAGGTAATAACCTCGGAGATGGAACACCACCTTCAACTATTTCCAAATTACCCCCGTTTTTTTGAAGCAAGACTGTTGAAGCAAAGTGATAGTGCTTATATTCTCGAAATAAGCTCATTATTGGAAGACGGTAAACTCACTCGCAATCGCGAACAGCAGACACCGCAAGACGTTCTTGCACTTCAAAGAAAATTTTCTGCCGCTGTTTACGAACGATCCCCATCTATTTTACTTGACCAAAGTTCACGCTCGAAATTTTTAATCTGGCAAACCTCATTATCTGTGTTTGTGTATGTCCCACTTTTTATTACTTCACTATCATCACCCGATGCTGGTGCCGGTACAGGAATTACGTTAGTAGTCGGCGGACTTGGATATCTCGTTCCGTACGTCCTGACAAAGAATGCCCCAATGACAGATGGACAGTCATCGCTTGCCTTAGGCGGATCATTCTTAGGTTTGGGTCATGGGGCATTGCTCGATCTTCTGGCTACCAATGGAAATCCCGGAAAAGAAATATTTGCAATTTCTGCATTAACAGCAATTGCAGAAACAGGAATTGGATACTACGTAGCACGTAAAAACAATATGTCAGAAGGCACCGCCGATATTATTCGATATGGCGGTTTATTTGGGGCAATGCAAGGGGCAGGCTTAGCAACTATGATTAATAGTACTGATCCATCGGGATCTTATATCGCAGGGCTCACACTTATTGGATCGGCAGGCGGATTCTATGCGGGCACACTCTTAACGAATAACCACAGATATTCGCGAGGAAGTGCTTCGGTTGTGTTGACCGCAGGAATATACGGACCATATATTTCGGGTCTCCTCTACGCCTCCTTTTTAGGAAATACGGACTTTAACTCTCTCTCACGGAGTGGATTAGCATTATCCGCAATGGCAGGAAACATCGGCGGTATTCTGCTGGCACATACATTGATGCGAGGGAAACACTACTCGACTTCTGAAGGAAATGACGTGATTCTAGGTACATCAGCGGGTTGGTTAATCGGGACGGGCGTAGCGTATATCGCCCTCTACAAGAATAATAATTTTGAAAGTACTTGGGCTTTTTCCATTCCATCAATCATTGGCACTGCGGCTGGTTTTGCGATAATGATCAATACAATTGGGAAAGGATCAGGGGATGACATCAGCTCCGGATGGAAAATGAATGTCAACCCGGGTGCACTAATGGGCTCACTTCTTCCCCAACATTCAAATTCAACCAACGCCTACATACCACCAGCGGTGACAGTTCAATATAGGTGGTAAGAAAAAGTAAATAATAAAAAACCCTCAAAACAAAAATGTTTTAAGGGTTTTTTATTATTTGACATTTATCTTTTAGTTGCCTCGCCAGGACTCGAACCTGGAAAGCATAAGGTATAAAATGGGAAAACAAAAGGATACCAAGTAGACCTAAAAGCCTTATTTATCAAGGTTTTTCATATTTTTGATAACTTGTTTATTCCTATTGTTTACCTTTTTATGGTCACGTTTTGGTCACGTGGAAAACTTTCCCGTGTGTTTCAGCACTGAAACCAGGAAAAGTGAAGCGTCCATTTCTTACCTTCGAAGAGTTACAGCAACTTGCAAATACGCCCTGTTCAGATGCTGAAGTAAAGAGAGCGTTCTTGTTCGCCTGTTACACGGGATTAAGACTCTCCGATGTTAAGAGACTGGTCTGGAGCAACATCGAAGGAAATAACTTTGAGATTATTGTAAAGAAAACAGGCAGTAGTTTTCGCTCAAAAATCCATCCCTTAGCACAGGAAATAATCGGTGCTACTAAGAATCCGGAAAGTAAACTATTTCATCTTCCTGAAGAGGACTGGAAAACGTGGAAAACAATGAATGACTGGAGTATTCGCTCAAAGTTATCTAAACACGTTTCTTTCCACGTATCTAGAAGAACGTTTGCAACTCTATCTCTCACAAATGGTGAAGATTTATATACAGTTGGAAAACTTCTAGATCAAAAAGATGTGAGAAACACTCAGTTATACGTCAACCTAGTGGACAAGGCAAAAGAGAATGCTATTAACAGGTTACCAAAAATCCAAATTAGTCAAGGGCTATGAATATTTTCGTTGAAGTAATAAAATAATTGGGTAGTGTAAGCGAAAAGCAAATGGCTCCTATTTAGGAGCAAATTGAAACCGTAATTCGTGAAAAGCAGTGGTTCGCTCCACATACCAATCTGTTTTATATTTCACCTCTCTTTTTTCTCATAATTGTTGCCATTCGTCAAAAATAAGCAATGTTAAATATGCTGTTGTTATGGAAGTAATATTGTTCAGATGTCAGGAAAGTACCCGTCTCCCCAAAAACAAATATTACAACCAATGAGCTTGGTCAAAGGGATCAATAAAAAACTTGTCAAACTGTCCTAACTCACCGGTAGTATCAGCTGCGATGATTACGGAATCGAAATGTTTTCCGTCAGCACCGGTATAAAACACGAGTTGATTTTTTACATAGTTTATTAAACAAAGTCTTGCCTCGTTTGGATATGTATCCCAATGAAAAAGGGGTCTTGGAAGTCTCACCGAATCCCAGTCTTTGCCTCCATTAACCGACACAATCTGAAAATGACTGTTGATCGCTTCATGTGCATCATTCCCTTGGATGAAAATAGTATCGCCTGAAGCATAGAAATCAAAGATATTGAGTGAATCGAGACTCTAAACAAACTCCCATCCTGTAGGTGGGTTTGGGGGCTGCGCAACCGCTTCGTGTGGCAGGAGCCCAAAGAGAAATGATGAAATACTTCATAAAATTTATTGCGATATACAAAAGAACCCTTGACCCCCCAAAAGGTTACAAAAATGTATCTGTATGATCCTCGATGGAAAGTGGAATTGGAACTTGTTAGTCTATATATTCATACACTCATTTCAAAGTTTTCAACTTAACTCTAATGCCCGACCACAACTTTTTTTGTGAAAAGTATTTTATTCGCTTTTGTACCGATGAGCTGATACACACCATTTGTAATTTTGCTTAGATCAAGCGTCATTTGTTGTGTATTTTTTACAGTTTGTTCTAATATTTTTATCCCTTGCAAGTTGTAGATTTGAAGTGTTATATCATCGGTATTTATAGCAGCCCATTCGATGTTCAACAAGTTCTTTACCGGGTCGGGAAACACTTGAACATCTTGATCCTCAATATTACTCTTCTTTACTTCTGATTTTGGTGCGCCCGTTGCAGAGATAGCAACGTTCTCCCATGATGGCGATGAGCTTTGTAAAAATGAAAGTACGACAGCCGCCGCTCCGGTATCCCTCATTGTATAACCGACAGTTATCATCCTACTTTCTGAAGGACTCAAGGTAATAGGAAATGGAGTACTTACCGAAAGAGTTAATAATTTTGAAGGAGCGTACACCCAATTTTTAATTAATGTAATCGGATCTTTCCCGGTGTTTGTAATCAGAAGTGAGAATGTTTGTGGAGTATTTATTGGAGTGTTTAATAATACTTCCGTTCGTGGGTTAATATCTATTCTGAAAAGTGAATCCGTATCAGGGGCTGTAATTGCTCCGGCTAAAAATGCAATGTCCGTTTGGAATGCGGGAGGAATCAAAATATGGGCACCTGCTTTGACAGACTGCCTTTGAAGAATATCACCGGTATGAACATCATACCAAATTGCCTCACCATCAGCAGGAACATCGACTGGAACTGATGGAAGATTGTTCTTGGTATATACATTATTATCGTTTCGGATGTACAGTGCTTGAAGTTTCGATGATCGGAGCCCCCAGACTTTGTATCCGCCATTGATTGATACAGGAGTCATTCTCCGGACACCGGAATCTAAGAGTTTGGCAAAGTTCATCAAGACCTTCGTATATCGGCGTTCTTCCCACCCCAAGTATTGATTGCACGGGCAATCTTTTGCAAAAGTGGAGTTCCAAAAGACGAGAATACTTTCATTGAAGATTGACGACCAAATTCGACCTCGCATACGCATTGATGAAAGTGAGTCCCAACCACCTTCTCCTTGTTCGCCGAAAATCACCGGCTTATCTATTTGTCGATACTGGTTGATCTGGTCTGCCGTAGTCTGGTCAGAAGTATTCACACTCTCCCTTCCATACCAATGCGGGGAAATTATATCAATTGCCGGATGTGATGGTCTTTCCCAACTAACCGAGACTAAATGATGATAGGGATCATGGTCGTGAATATAGGTAGCAACCTTACTGATCCATAGTGAATCAGGCGTTGATTCATTTGTCAGCTCCCAAAAATCAACAAGACTTCCGTAACGG
Source organism: Bacteroidota bacterium (assembly GCA_025363505.1). Classification (GTDB taxonomy): domain Bacteria; phylum Bacteroidota; class Ignavibacteria; order Palsa-1295; family Palsa-1295; genus JAFDZW01. The sequence continues at coordinate 8,117 of JANYDV010000244.1, read as the reverse complement.
TCAATACAATACTGAGCATACCGCTCGACCGAAGCAATCGATGCCTGATCGGAAGAACTCCCGACAGAACCATTCAATATCGTCATATAGATTCGAAATCCGTGCTGACGTAGTGCTGTAAATAGTGTATCTGTCCAGAGCGTGTGAAGAGAATCATACACATTACCGGAAGCCGAAATTTGTTTGACCATTCCATATGCGCAATTGGCGTCGCTATATCGATACAAATTGAATCCTGCCACATCTCCGTAAGAAATTAGATATTGACTATACGGCAATATCCATTCGATCCCCTCGTGGTAACCTTTCGGGCGAAAGCCACCGTCAAGCAAATCACCATCGGCGAGTATCGAATCACGTTTATCACCCATACAATCACCGAACCCGACAGATGTAAAGAGATTTCCGGTTCCGGAGTATATCCATTGCTTTGGGTTTGATGGATGTAAACGGATAAAGCCTTGCTCATTCGATTGCGTACATTCGAAAGAATCGATGATTTGAATCACCCCGTTTTTATCACTAAGGCTAAGTTGATATTTCCAGATTCCAATTTGATCCGGCGCAAAACGAACCATCCACAAATTACTGGAATGATAAAATCCATTAACATTGACAGCGCTGCCATTCGGTGCTTTCAATAACCCAACGACAGTGACATCGTCCCAAACATTCGTTATACCTTGCTGTGAATGAGGGATAGGAATTTCGATGGGTTGAAACTGCCCCACACTGCTCTTAGCAAAAAGCGTAGAAGGCTGAGACATTACGATGAGGCACGCTATGACAAAAAACACTATTGTTGTTTTAAGAGCATTCATACGAGTATAATCCAATTAGATAATAACGATCTGGACGACTATACAATCTTACTAGTAAAAGTTGTTCGTCTTTATAAATGTAAAAAAAGGACAGAAGTTACAACTATCTTTCATTTATTAAACAAAAAAAGGAGGCTATTAACCTCCTTTTTTATTACGATGTGCTTACACTATTTTCGTATTACGAATGCTTTTACCAAGACAGCTTCAGGTGAAATAAAACGGTAATAATATGTACCGGATGTCAGATCGTCGGAATTTAAACTCAGGGAATAATGACCCGGCTGATAGAAATCATTTGCAAGCATTCTTACTTCATTCCCTAAGACGTCCACAACTGAAATTCTAAGATGCTGGACTTGCGAAAGACTGAAGCCTACCGTTGAACTCGTAGAAGAAGGATTCGGATAGACTTCCTCAACAGAGAGCTTTGATTGGGCAAGCGCATCTTCTCTGACCGATGCTGGGTCAAACGTTGCAAATGACCATGTATCAGACCAATCCCCCGTTGCTCCGTCATTAACGCCTCTGCTCCTCCAATAATAGGTAGTCTTTACTGAAAGATTCGAGAGATCATAATGAGGCATCATGATATTATTCTGATCAACGACCATTGTGCTGAACGTCGGGGTGGTCGCCACTTGCAGATCATAAGAAGTTGATACTTTCAGTGAGTCCCACATGAGCATCGGCGTCAGGGAAATATTTTGCGCAGCATTTGAAGGTGTAACGAGTACAATTTTCTCAGGCTTCGTACCCATCGTCTTGAATGACCATACTGCAGACCATTGACCTTCTCCAATACCATTCTTTGCACTCACACGCCAATAATAAATCATTGAATTATCCGGGTTCGGAAGCATCATTGATGTTCCTGTTATACCGGCAGTGTCAAGAACGGTGGTTGCAAAATTTGAGGTCATCGAGACTTGAAGATGATAGGAAGTAGCACCCGATGTTTTTGTCCAAGTCATCGTTGTAGGAATCGGAACCTTCGTTGCCGTATTGAGAGGACTAACAAGTGTGGCAGCAATAGGAGCTACTCCGCCCGGAGTGAGTTTAACGACTTGATTTTTCGTACGATTAACATACCAAATGTTGGAATCGGGACCGATCTTCAATCCCATCATTCCGGCATCACCGGTTTGAATTGTGCCCAAATAAGTCGGTTTTTGTATTGTTGTAGTGTTATAAACCCGTATGTCGCCTGTTCCATAATTACCAACGATCAATCTACCATCAAAATAATCGATACCGGATAAATTGGCAAATCCTGAGTCAACCGTTTGCCAAGTAACATTGATCATCTCAGCATATTCTTGAATGGTTTCGTTTGGTGCAGTGATCGGAACACCAAGTTTTCCCGATTTTGTCGCAACGCGAACAATTCTTTTATTCCCATTATCAACGATATACAGCCATCCGCTGCTCTTATCGACAATCATGTGGCTCGGCAAGCTTGCGATTCTTTTTAGTTTTACTTCTTTATATTTTAGTATCTCGCCATTGGAATGATCGTCATTGCCATACCCATGCGATGTCTCAAAATTGTAATGAAAGAGGCAATTATGAAAGCCGTCAAAAACCCAATAGGAGTTTGCAGAATCAAAGGCAATGCCCATCGAATAGGGGCTTTGATGGAGCATATCCAAGTGGCTCCCCAGTGGTTGTCCACTCACCCAATTGTTTTGATTGATGCGAGCAAAGATCGATGTATCCGAGTTCCATAGTACCGGTCCCATAAATGTGCTGGTATTATTTCCGTTACTATTGAGCCCTTCACCTGCTGTTCCAAAATATCCGCTATCTGACGATCCCATAGCGATTGCAGATGGATAGAGCATAAAGTGCGCACTATGAGAGTCGTGCCTATATTCTGAATGCTGAGTTGGTGTTCCAGCATCATAGAAAATGACTATATTGCCACCTAAACCAGCATCACCTTTATTAATAACCCAGAGTTCGTTTTTTCGAGAAGGGATAGGAGAAAAATCAAGATCTTGTGGGACGGAAAGATTGTCTGAGGCTGAACCAATAATCGTTAACTTTGAGGTATTGGAGAGATATTTATCAATAGCACTTCCCTGCTGAGCGAAGAGATCAGAAAAACAACAACAACAAAGTAGCACACAAATTCTTAGAAATAATTTCATAGTTATCCTTTCAGAAGACATAAGAACAGATTTGATAGATGCTATAAATGACTTTATTTGTTAATATAGTTCCGTCTCGTCAGTGCCAGTTTATTGGATAATATTTCGCCCCCAGTAAATAGTTTACATAAGTAAATACCCTCTAAAAAAATACCTGAGTAAAAGTCAACATCATAACTTCCTGCATCCTGATATGTATCAACAAGTTCGCGGATAAACTTGCCATCGAGAGTATAGATTATCAACTTCACATCACTAGCTCTCTTCAATGAATAATGAATTGTGGTTTGGGTACTAAATGGATTGGGATAATTTTGATCGAGTGTAAGCACTTGATTAGAAATTTCTGGGTGAACAAAAGACTTAGGTGCTGCAATAAAACTACCCGCCATCTTTTCTCTAAAGAAGTGCTCCGTGCATATATAATGATAATACCCCGGTTGTTTTACTTCATAGGCAAAACTTGTGCCTGTATCAATAACACCGAATGCTTCGGCGCCGACAGGAATAGTATCTGATTGAAGTGAATGAGCAACAAATGTGCTGGTACCATTACCGACCCATCTGATCGTATCTCCAACTGAAACATTGAGCGTGTCAGGATTATATGAATGAAAAAAAGACCCGCCAAATTGAATAGTATATATTCTCGCAACGCAATCCGGAGTTGATAGAATCAACATCAGAAATATGCTGAACACTATCACAATAGCATGATGCGTTTTTTTGAAGTTCATAAGTTAAGGTATAATTATTTCATCGAAAAACGATTTAAAGTACTCATAATAAAACACTAATAAACTGTGCAAGTTACACAATTAGTCACAGATCGTTATAGCACGAAACAAGGAACACATCAAACTCGTAAGCAGTTAGTGAAAGAGTATATGAACAGAAAAGGCTACATATCAAGGACTATCGCACCGTTGCTACTTTTAGTAACGCTGTATATGTATGCATGTTCCGGTTTATGCGCTGTGGGTTCGAGTGTGTGTTGCGGTGAAGATGCCAAGACCTCAACTTCCACAAAAGCCTGCTGTGATCATAAAGAAAAGGCAGGGCACAACGAGAAAGATTGTTATGATCTCCACTCCTCATTTTTTAGTGCAACCGGACAATTTACCCCTGAGAAGGCATTTAATACTTTTACTGTATTTCAAAATATAATTGCTCTGCTTCCTTCAGCAAGCATTATTTATCCCGTAGGACAAACCCAAGCGGCGTTTGCTTATAACGGGTTTTATTCTCCTCCGCCTAAAATAGACATTCGTCTCCTTATCCAGAGCTTCCAGATTTAATTTTTAGTACTGTGAACTCCAGTATTCGGTTCTGCCCGTGCAGAACTGAAGCATTTGTACGTACTATAAAATTCTACACTTTAAATAAAATAATAACAATGAAAAAGATCATACTCTTGGTTGCGTTCTTCGCAACCGTTCTTACGCAAGTTAGTTTTGCTCAGGATAGCACATGTACTTCTGTACAGCAAGTCATCACATCGTATCTAAACGTAAAAAATGCCTTGACTCATGACAAACCTGACAGTGCCCGGGTGTATGCAAACATCCTTTCACACGATGTGCTCAATGTCACGAAGAAAAATTTGTCCGCTAATCAGCATACTGCGTGGATAAAGTATTCCGAAGCATTATCAGCTGATGCAAGCACAATCGGAAAGAGTTCAGGCTTAAAAAACCAACGCAAAACATTTGCGAACTTGTCTTCAACTTTTTACAAAATGTTGAAAGATCTGAATATTAATACCGCTGATGTATTTTATCAGTATTGTCCCATGGCTGATGCATACTGGATCAGTGAAAATCCGAAGATACAAAATCCATACTACGGCAAACAAATGTCTTCCTGTGGTTCGACAAAAGAAACGCTGAAAGCAATTCAACAATAACGCATTATGATACTTCGCCCCTTTCTAAGATCATAGATCGGGGCGAAATTTGGGAAATAATAATTCGAAACTATGAATATCAAGCACAGTATTTTTTTTCTCATCCTTCTTGCCCCTATCAGCGTCTTTGCACAACAAACGGTACGCTATGACCTTTACATTGCCGACACGACAGTATCCTATTCAGGAAGTTCTGTCAAGGCTATCGCAATTAATGGACATATCCCAGGACCGGAGATTTCTCTTACAGAGGGTGACACAGCAGCAATCTATGTCCACAATGCAATGGATGTCGAAGCGTCGATTCATTGGCATGGCATCATTTTGCCAAATACTGAAGACGGTGTTCCGTATTTAACCAGTGCGCCAATCGAACCACACGGTACCCATCTCTATACTTTTCCCATCGTACAAAATGGTACATATTGGTATCATGCTCATGTTGACCTGCAAGAACAATCCGGTGAGTATGGAGCGTTGATTCTACATAAAAGAGAGAACCATGTTGTGTCTGAATACACAGTGCTTTTAAGCGATTGGACTGATGAAAAACCATCGGAAGTATTACGCACACTCGCCACAGCAAATGATTGGTATGCGATCAAGAAACACGCGACGCAAAACTGGGGTGAAGCTCTGGTGACGGGATATTTAGGGCAGAAAATAAAACAGGAATGGCTCAGAATGCTCCCGATGGATGTCAGTGATGTCTATTACGATGCGCTTCTAACAAATGGTGCGACCGAACAGCATAAGCCGGAATTAAAAGCCGGGACCAAAATAAAGTTGAGGATTATCAATGGTTCCGCTTCAACATATTTTTGGTTGCAATATGCCGGGAGTAAATTAACTGTTGTCGCAAGCGATGGTGAGGATGTCGTTCCTGTTGAAGTTGATAGAATGATTATTGGTATTGCCGAAACCTATGATGTTATTGTGACCGTGCCCGAGAATATGAGTTATGAATTCAAAGCCACAGCCGAAGACCGTACAAAATCAACTTCGCTTTGGCTTGGCGACGGAATGAAAATGCCAGCCCCTATACTTCCGCAACTAAAATTATTTGAAGGTATGAAGATGATGAACACCATGATGCATCTTGACGGTAGTATGGATGCGATGGGAATGCAAATGACCAACCAGACAATGGATATGAATAACGTAATGTATCCTGAAGTCAGTGGCGACGGCGAGCAAAATCAGCCACAACCCGATACGATGAATGACATGAAAGGTATGAAAAACATAAAAAACATACATAATATAAAGGGTACGGGTAACATAGAAACGATGACTGGGATGGATCATAGTATGATGGACATGAACTCATCATCCGATATGGTCACGCTCAATTATGGGATGCTTCGCTCCACAAAAAAAACAGCATTGCCTGTGGCACCAACAAGGGTATTACATTTTAATCTTACCGGAAATATGAATCGCTACCAGTGGAATATCAATAATACTGCTCTGTCCGATACCGACAAAATATTAATTCATAAAGGTGAGAATATTCGTATCATTTTGAACAATCAAACAATGATGCGTCATCCGATGCACATTCATGGGCACTACTTCAGAATACTCAATGGCGAAGGCGACTATTCGCCGCTCAAGAATGTGATAGATGTTATGCCGATGGAAATTGATACGATTGAATTTGCAGCCGACTACGACGGCGACTGGTTTTTTCATTGTCATATACTCTATCACATGATGAGTGGTATGGGGAGAGTATTCAGTTATGCAAACTCGCAACCTAACCCACAGATAGATACGATAAAGAACGCATGGAATACTTTTCTTTCCGATGATAAAATGTGGCACTTCTCGACTGCAATTGCGGCGCAATCACAGGGAGTGTTTGGGAAAGCAATGGTGATGAATCGGAATTATATGTTCGATGTAATGGGTGTAGTCAATTACAAGGGCAACTATGAATCCGAAACACACTTTGCTCGATATATTGATCGCCAGCAGTTCTTAAAATTTTATGTAGGCTCTGATATCCGATCCCTACCCGATGCACCTCATGAACTCTCCAATCCTACCGAAAAACGTGCGGTCGCAACACTTGGTGTCCAATATCTTTTGCCGCTATTTTTGCAATCCGATCTACGGGTAGACCATACCGGTAGGGTTCGCTTTCAAATTGCAAAATACGATATGGCATTAACATCAAGACTGCGCTTCGACGGAATGTGGAACACCGATAAGGAATATGAACTCGGTTTACGCTACATTGCAACGAAAAGATTTTCGCTGTCTGCAAACTATAGCTTCCATTTTGGGTATGGCGCCGGAATATCCTTTACATATTAAGTCTCCCGGTGCGACCATAAACCGAACTCAACCTGTGAATAATGTAACAAATTTCTAAAGTTGTATAACACATTCACTTTTTTTTGATGGTATGTTTGTTCTTGTAATGATTTAATATGTATCCGCAAGCAGTGGCTTGTTAGTACTATACACAATTCATATTGCTCACTTTCGGTAATTAAATGCTGCAATGAAAGTTGAAGAAAAATTTAACGAAGCGACTAGATTACGCCCCGAAGGAGACCGGGCGGTTGATGCACAATTGGTTACGATTGACCTACCGGCGTTTGTTGAACAAATTAGGAATGAGAAATCCTGGCAAGGAAATGACCGCAATGCTATAACTGTTTTTAAGACAAATGGTCTGCGCATCGTGCTCATAGCATTGCATAAGGATGCGGAGATGATTGAACATAAAGCAGACGGCATCATCAGTTTGCAATTACTCGAAGGAGAAATACTATGCAGAGATAATGAGCAATCTTTCAACTTGGGCGAAGGACAAATGCTGGCGCTACATGAAGGCGTTCGGCATAGTATCGTGGCGATAGAGGAGTCAATAATGCTTTTAACTCTTACCACTACATTGCTTGCAAATTAATATCGTTAACAAAAAACATTAATGGATTTTAATATTTCTTAATACAAATGGAACAACCAACAGTAGATACCGCAGCAAACGTCGAAGAATATAGATGCGACCTCTGCGGCGAAATATTCAGCACTGCAACTGAACTCGAAGAGCATAAGCACCGCCATGGGCGCCCTGCTCTTGGACATGATGATGAGCAGCGAGAAGTGCGAGGAGATATTGGTGCCGCAGGGTTGCCAACGTCACCTATTCGATAACAAAACTTTCACAAAACATAATGTACAACGATACATTTTTTCAAAAATATCCTTTACATATCATAG
>JANYDV010000241.1 GCA_025363505.1 Bacteroidota bacterium | reverse complement strand
GATATACAGCTACATATCTTCTTGAGTTGTGCCATGTTAGCAAAATATGTCGGCTCGATAGGTGAATTATGTGCAATTTTTCATCTTCCAAAGCTTTATTACTGGACCAAGATGACTGACGATACTGCGTATTCCGACAATCAACCACCACCTGATTCCGATAATCATTCACCAGTGGATTCCGGAAATCATTCACCAGTGAGTTCCGATAATCATTCACCGGTGTAATCGGGGAATTAACCACCAGTAAAAGCGTAGCCTATTGTCTCTTAAGAGTTTTAAGGGAAAAGAGGATGAAGCAACGAAGTAAACTGGGGTGGTTAGGAATGCAAAACGTAAGGGAAATGCTGCGGCTCAAAGAGCTGCAAAGAGGGGGGATCAACTTTACCCAAATCGGGTTATCGGTAAACGCCTATAGAAGCACGGTACGAGACTATTTAGCCAAAGCCTTGGCGTTAGGCATTGATTACCAAAAATCACTTGCAATGACTGAAAGTGAGCTTCGAGAAGCTTTTGAAAGAAAGCTTTCTGGACGAAAGGTAAAAGATGTTGAAATTGATTTTAGCTACCTTGCAAAAGAACTAAGACGAAAAGGTGTAACGGTTCATTTGCTGTGGCAGGAACACCTTAAAAAACATCCGGACAGTTACCGGTACAGCCAGTTTGCCGAACGTTTCAACCAGTGGCAGTCCCAACAAAAAATATCACTTCGTAAAGAATATAAAGCTGGACAGTGGTGCTTTAGCGATTACTCGGGAGTAAAAATGTTTTGGGTAGAAAAGCTTACCGGGGAAATTCACGATGTAGAACTATTTGTTGCTTGCCTTGGTGCCAGTAACCTTACCTACCTTGAAGCAACTGCCACGCAAACCATTGGGGACTGGATTGGATCGCATGTCCGAGCACTGGAATATTTTGGAGGAGTTCCAGAAATTATTACTCCTGATAATTTAAAATCAGGAGTAACGCATGCGTGCTACTTTGAGCCGGAAATCAATAGAACTTTTGCTGAATGGGCAGCACATTACCACACGGCGGTGATTCCAACCCGGTCACGAAAACCAAAAGATAAGGCTAAAGTTGAAGGTGCAGTCTTGATTGCGCAGCGGTGGATTGTGGCAGCCTTAAGAGACAAAACGTTTTTTAGCTTGGAACAAATCAATGCTGCAATTAAGCCGCTTCTTGAAGGTTTTAATAACAAGCAAATGCAAAGCTACCAGTGTTCGAGAAGAGAGCTTTTTAATGAGATTGAAAAAGATGCCTTAAAGCCACTTCCCCAGTACCGATTTGAGATAAGCACCTGGAAAAGAGCAAAGGTAAATATTGATTATCATATCGAGTATAAACGCCATTACTACTCGGTTCCTTTCCGCTTCCGGCACGAGTATGTCGAAGTACGTGTAAGAGAAAAGATTATTGATGTTTTCCATAACGGAAAGCCTATTGCAACTCATCTTCGCTCAAACAGAAAAGGATTTCACACCACTGTTAAAGAGCACATGCCTGAAAATCATAGGTTCGTTTCCAAGGATACTTGGACTCCACAGCGGCTTATTAACTGGGCAAGCAATATTGGTCCACACACCAAGATTCAAGTAACTCGATTGATTGATTCCAGGAAAATTCCCGAACAATCCTTTCGCGCAGTCCTTGGAATTTTGCGATTAGAAAAAACCTACTCTAAATCACGACTGGAAGCTGCATGCCAGATTGCTAACCAGTTCGGTGTCACCGCCTATCGGTATATCGATACATTATTAAAGAAAAACTTAGAAAATATTGCCTCTCCTGAATCTTCAGGACAACAAAGCACCTTGCCACTCCTGATGCACAGCAATATCCGCGGCAGTCAAAATTTTCATTAACCTGAAAAAAACAACAACTAAAAAGGAAATAAAAAACTATGGATCAATCCATCGAACAACAACTTCGTCTCTTAAAGCTTTCAGGCTTTTTAACCGCTCTAAAAGAGCAACAAGAAATGCCGCACTCCTATTCGGACTTACCGTTTGAGCAACGGCTTAAATTCCTAATCGATAAAGAATATCTTTTGCGGTACAACAACCGGATGTCTCGCATGCAAAGAGATGCCGCTCTGAAAATTAGCAACGCTTCCTTAGAAGAGCTTGATTATACAAATCCAAGTCGGCGTTTAGGAATTAAAAAAGAAACTCTTTTAGAGCTGGCACAAGGACAATGGATTAAAAATGCTTCCAACATCATTATCACCGGTCCAACCGGAGTCGGGAAAACTTTCATCGGATGTGCACTCGGAAATCAATTCTTACGGCTTGATGTTGCCGTTCGTTACTACCGCGCCTCTACCCTTATGCAAACTCTTCTAATGGCTCAAGCCGACGG
>JANYDV010000218.1 GCA_025363505.1 Bacteroidota bacterium | reverse complement strand
TGCGCTTGATTTTACCAATGCGTTTGAATTGCTTGCGGCGACTATCCTATCAGCGCAATGCACTGATGCACGAGTCAATATCGTGATGAAAGAATTTCGTCCTCGATTCCCGACTCCGGAAAAACTTGCCAATGCCGATCTTTCAGAGATCGAAGAAGTCATCCGCACCACAGGTTTTTTTCGTCAGAAAGCAAAGTCGCTCAAATCAATGGCAACCGATATTGTCGAAAAATTTCAGAATGCAGTGCCACAGACGATGGAAGAATTAGTTACGCTTCGCGGTGTAGGGCGTAAGACGGCGAATGTAGTGCTCGGGAATGCATTCGGTATGAACGAGGGTATAGCGGTCGATACGCATGTCACAAGACTTTCAGGATTATTGAAACTCACGACACATACCGATCCTGAAAAGATAGAACTTGATTTAGTGGAATTAGTAAAAAAAAATGAGTGGTCAATGACCACTCATTATCTTATATCTCATGGCAGGGCTGTTTGTATTGCACGCCGCCCCAAGTGCGGAGAGTGCAAAATTGCGGACTACTGTCCGAGCCGCTTAGTTTAGCGGGCTATCTGAAACATTCGCGTATCGGCTGTGCCATCAGCGAATGTAAACTTCAAAATATAATTTCCTTTTGCAAGACCGTTCAATTCCCCAATCTGACAAGTGTTCTCCCCGACGGTTAAGCGTTGATGGGTACTGCCAAAAGCCACTTCCTTACCAATCTCATCCATGATCGAATAGGTAAAATTCTGCTCGCGTGGCGAGTTGATCTTCACACGAATCGAATTTCCGTCTATAAGTGGTGAAGGATAGACTGATAAAATTTTTGATTGGATAGAGATTGTTTTGCTCGGCTCGACACCATCAACCGGAGTTAATGCACCAACGTAGGTTCCATGAACAGAGTCGTTAATATTTCCCGTTTTCACAACGAATACCAACTCATCAACGATTGAATCAATAAACGATAACGTAGGGCAATAGATATTCAAAATATATTCAACCGGTGCAGCACCGGGAGCAAATACGAATTCGGGGAGTGTATCCCTGCCGGCAGGATAACAAGTAATCGGCGAGCAAATGCTCGAAGTCCATTTCATCGGAAGATGGAGGTGCTTTCTATACACATTCAAAATAAGTGTAGAGTCAGTATTATTCTTGATGTGAATTGTCTGATAGGTAATATCACCGGGCGTAACAGCAACTCGCGGTTCATTGGTTGTCACTGTTATTGCTTTGGGAGTTTCAAAAAGTGGTTGGGCTGAGTATCCGTTAAGAGGGGTCAAATTCTCTTGGCGATCGATACGATTGATAAGAGTACTTTTGTACGCATCAACACCGGTTACCGTTTGTGCCGAAACACAACGAGCAACAAAAAGGAGAGCTATTATGACAAACAGGTTTTTCATAGAAAATCGTATAATTATCTTATAACAGATAACCCAAAAAATGGGAAACTGTTTCACGTTTTTTCACTTTAAATTTGACTTGTTAAAGTGAATCGTAGTCCATTAAAAGCAGGTACGACTCGGCATACGCCTCCGGTACAATTCAAGCCACCCCGCTCGGCACCGTAACTCATTAGTAATGTATGAGATCCGCCGATTCTTGTTGAGACAAATGCCTGAGGCCAAAAATGCCGATTTGCATCGTACCAGGTCGAGTAGTCGAGCAATCCGCCAAATGTAATCCCGGGGTTAAATGAATACTGGGCTATTAAGAGCTCGTTAGTAAGCTGATGCTTGTTTTCTGTTCGGTCTTCATCATACGACCATTGATGCTCAAGGGTGATGAGTAAACTTTGCGATGGTGTCGTTTCATATTGACATTTTAGTCCGACGGTAGTATTACGGATCCGCGGATTCCCTGCTACTCCTGCCGCTGTGGCTCTGAAATCACTACGGCGATGGAAGAATCCTTTAATATAACTCAAGCTGCCGAACTCATACTCCACCTCAGCGAAATACTCCCAAAATGGGAACAGCCCATCATCACTAAACTTCGGTAAAAAATCGGTGGTCGTTTTTACGATCGCCTTACCAGTCGAATCAACTCCACTAAACGAGTTATGTCTGCTTGAAGCCGCAGCATTGAGCGTGATGACAATATCAGGGATTGCGGTGATGTTGGCTTCTACTTGAAAACCCAGTTCATCATCAAAATTGACAGAGTGTGTCGAGCGTGTAAGTGAGGTATATGTAAAATCTTGATATACTTCCGGAGGGCTTGATAGCGGAAGCTTTGAAAAATAGGTGGCGTAAGGATTGGTCGGAGAATAAAGATTATATTGGTAATTCTTATATTCTACGGTTAGCCCGAGCTTTTCTGAGGCATACGATAGCGAACCATACATTGCTTTGCCGATGTGAGAAGCACTATCACGTTTACTTCGGACTTGGTCAAGACGCTGGCGCATCTCCGTAAATTGGAAATGCCCCGTAAATTCATCTTGCAAGAACGAGACGTATATTTCAGGCTGATTGACTTCGCGGTCTGTCTCGACTGTTCTTCCGACACTGATGGCTGATACTGTGGTAAACGCCTGCAAGAATGAAGCACCAACCAACACTTTTTTGCCAAACACCCCAAACTCACCATTGACTGTCCGGGCTGATATGCCAAGATCAGGTACTCCTGTGCCGGTTATATCAACAAACGTCAGTACTCCTGCCATTGCGTGCACACCAAGTGATGGGCGGAAATCGAATTCGTTCTTGTTCCATTTGTATTCGTACGAACCACTGATACCATCAATCCACGCATCATAGTTGAGCGCACGTGATTCGAAATTATTGATCGTCAGACCGCGCCCATAAAGAGAGGTCACATTACCTGCCGTGAGGTCGAGATTATCCTTTTTGTAATTGATCCAGCGGCGGCGCAAGCCCTGAAATGACTGCCCGACTTCGCTTGGGTCGTCCATTTCATACCGCAAGCCGAGCGTGAGGTTGCTAAAAAAAATTCGCGCATTCGCTATTTCCTCAAGATAGCGTTTGCGCATAATACCCCCGATACCTTGATCGGTGGTGCCCGCGCCGATACGAAGCAAGTTCGAACCGACTGCCGAAACTTCTTGTGCACGGAGTTCGCTATTAGCAAACATCACCGTGACGACAATACAAGAGTATAATAAAATCTTTTTCACAAAGAGAATGGGAATCTGAAAGTACAAAAATACAGAAGGCGGCTCCCGCCGCCTTCATTTTGAACTTATTGTCGTTATTTCGAGCCTAACTGTGTGCTCAGTTCATCAAGCTCTTTTTCGATCTGCACTTCATCGCCGGCGGTAAAACCGATGTGCTTTTTGTAGATCGTGCCATCGGGGCGCAAAATCAGTGAGAACGGCAGTGACTCCATTGCAAACTGATCACGGGCGATCGAACCATCAGGATCGACAAGCACCGGATACTTCACACCTTGCGTCTTGACATACGCACGAACTTTCGCCAGCGACTTGACTTGATCGGTATTGATCGAGATCATCGAAACACCTTTATCTTTGAGTTTATCACTCAGTGCGATAAACGCTTTCATCTCTTGCTTGCAAGGCTCGCACCACAGCGCCCAAAGATTGACGAGCAATGGTCCTTTGCCAAGATAATGCGAGAACGTATTTTCCTCGCCGTTTACATCTTGAACGTTAAACTTCATATTCTCAGCAACTTTCACCGAGTCGCTATGAGCCGAAGCATTCGACCCAATAAAAAGTGAAGCCAACACCAAAACTACAATTCCCAAATATTTCATCGTTGTAAGCTTAAAATAACTACCTACTAAACCCATTTTCCCAAACTTTGTTGCCCGTTTGTTTATGAAAAGTTATTAACTCACTAATCTTCAACTTTCTGGATCAACGAAGTCAATTTCTCTGTCAGAATTTATATTCCAAGTATAGCCCACCATGCATATTATAATATGAGGGGGCTATAATCAAACTGCTTGCCTTAGTTGGTGGATCGAAATCACTATCGGTTAACCCTAATTGATAAATAAAAATGGATACTACTGTGGGGGGGATAGAAAGTGCTAAATATTTCAGAACAGTACTGTTGCTATTATACAACGCCCCACCATATATGGGACCAGAAATAATGGCACCTACAAACGCCCCCAAAATGCTTAATGAATATGATCCTTGACAGTCACAATCTTGATTTCCAACCCACGCTGACGCAACCCCCGCTCCTATAAATCCCAAGAATACACTCCCTATTTTTGAATCACCGGTTCTTATATATTCCTTTCCACCTAATGCCCAAAATGGAATCGCATAGCCTATACTTCCACCTAAGAATTGTAATAGAACAGAAGGTTTTTTAAAATGATAATCATTGACGAGAACTGTGTCAATTTTATGAGAAGCGGAATCTCTGTTCATCGTTTGGCAAAATGCTAAAGACGAGGTACAAAATATTAGTAGCAGACAGCAAATGGGAATGAATCCTTTTAGATGCATCATTCTAAGCATAAAAATAACTACCTACTAAACGCATTTTTCCAAACTTTGTTGCCCGTTTGTTTATGAAAAGTTATTCAGAATTGTAAATGAATAAAAAGCAATTCCAAATAAGAACCATTCAGTAACGATATTGAATGCCAATCCCTGTTGAGTGCCGACTAATTATCGGGTAAAGCAATAAACCCTTAACATCTGCCGTTTCTTCAAAATCGTTATTTGAAAGTGTGAGTTGATATAGTAAGATAGAACCTATGACCGCAGGAATGGACAAAGCAAGATATGGATAAATATATGATGAAGGATTATGAGTTTCGACATATTGATAAAGAGCTCCACCAAATATAGCCCCTATGAAAGCCCCACCAATACCTGCCCAATAACTTCCATTACAATTTGATAAGATATTTCCAGAAAGAGTCACGGCGACACCACTAAGAACAACACCCAAGAATGGTGCTTGAGCACCTTCCAGTCCCATTTCAATGTATTGCTTACCACCAGTTCCCCAGAACACCAAACTATATGTTGCCTCCCCAATAGCGAGTTGCAAAAGTGGCGATGGTCGTTCGTATTTGAATTCAGGCGTTTCATTTTTCACCGAGTCGCTATGAGCCGAAACATTCGACGCAACAAAAAACGATGCCAACACCAAAACTACTATTCCCAAATATTTCATCATTGTGGGTGTAAAGTAACTACTTACCAAACCCATTTTCATAAACTTTGTTGCCCGTTTGCTTGCGAAAAGTTATTCAGGAATATAGACGAATTAAAAAGCAAGACCAATAGAGAAACCAAATAATAGCCGAACATACGACGGC
>JANYDV010000214.1 GCA_025363505.1 Bacteroidota bacterium | reverse complement strand
CAGCCGTGTTGGTGAAACCTGCGTGATATTGATGAATACCTGAACTATCAAGTGTTGCACTCCCCATTTGTCCACCGGCAACCAACAGTAATTCTTGCGGAAGATCATTATTAACAGTCTGATGAAGATAGACCATATTATGACGACAACGCGAGAGATTCAATTCAGGCGCAAAGTACCACAATTGAAGCGTACGATCGTACCACTCACATTTTGAAGTAGTAATATCATCGAGTCCGAATGGATCGGTAAGTGGAGCTTCGACAATCCCTCCTGTAGCCATATAACGATCTTCAGGAAAACCAACGCCTGCTGTCCAATGAACAGGTTCTAAAATTGGAGCCGTACTTTGCCACAGCACAGACGACGGAGAAAAAACTTCCGAACCTGCTGCGAGAGTTGTTTCGGTATTACGTCCGCCTGCAGTCAAGACCGTATTATCAGAAAAATGTGCTATCACCCCCATTGTTCTGTGCTGAAACATCGAAGGAGCAAGTGACCACGTGCCACTCACGGGATCATAGATTTCGCATTCATTAAGATAATTCGAAGCCGAACCGCCATCACGTCCGCCTGTCAAGAATACGGTACCATCATTTAACAATACGGTTTGCTGAACATAACGATTTTCAATCATCGAACCCGTCGAAGCACTGGTGTTTGTCGAAGGGTCGTACAACTCACACATTGCCGTTGTCCCCGAGGAAGTAAGCCCTCCGGCAACGAGTACTTTGCCATTTTGCAATAACGTTGCAGTCCCTGCCATACGTGCAATATTTAATTTCCCAACGATAGTCCAAATACCTGTTGCAGGATCGTAGTTTTCGACGACATTAGTACTTGACCCATAAGTGTCGGTCGCGCCCGCCATCGAAAGGATATGCCCATTTGCAAGTTTGATCAGTGCTGGATAAGCACGAGCTACATTGAGTGACCCGGTGCTCACCCACATCGCCGTTGCAGGGTTATAGATTTCGCAAGTAGTGACCGCTTGGATATTCTCATTAAAACCGCCGACCATTAATGCTGTTTGGTTATCAAGGGCAATCATTTCCGAAAGCCAATGTACTCCATTCATACTGCC
Source organism: Bacteroidota bacterium (assembly GCA_025363505.1). GTDB lineage: Bacteria > Bacteroidota > Ignavibacteria > Palsa-1295 > Palsa-1295 > JAFDZW01. The sequence continues at coordinate 3,520 of JANYDV010000214.1, read as the reverse complement.
CGTATATTGCCACGTCTGTGCGTGCAAAAGCAACGGAGCAAATAGAAAAACGACCAATGTTAAAAGCTTTTTCATAGCTTCTCCTTTATATATGATGTAGATGAATAAAACCTATCATAAAGAAACGCTTTAGAGGGTAATAAGTTACAACTTCAATTCAAAATAGTCTCTTTGACCTTCTGCAAAGATACGTGCTTTTTGGTCAGAAAACAATAGTTTTCACTTGCAGGTTTTGGGTCAAAAAGTGGACCTTTAATACCGTTTTTAGTGATTTCGTAACACTCGTACCCGAATCCGCCCAAAAATGCTAATAAATCTTGTGGACCATATCCTGCTTGAGTCATCATTGAAATTGTCATTTCGAGGAGGATAATCGGCTGATCAGATGCCAAGAGCTGTTTCATTCCTTGGAGTGCAAATAACTCGGCACCTTCAATGTCCATCTTAATAAAATCGACACCGGTGATGGAGTTCTTTGCAATAAACTCATCAAGTATCATCGCATCAACTTCAATAGTATGATGCTTCAAATGTTCAGCAAGGATGGTTGAACCTGTGCCACGATTCCCTTTTGGTGGAAGACCGAACGTAATCTTTCCGGTCATATTTGTCAAAGCAACACGGGTCAGGGTTATCTTCTTTCCTAAATGATTAAGATCGATATTCTCCTGTAATCGGTTTGCCATATCAGGAATCGGCTCGAAGGTATAGACTTTCTCGGCTAATTGCGAAAATAGCAATGCCATCTGCCCGATGTTTCCCCCGATATCCAATATGACTCGCGAGCCCTGAGCCAGTTTCATTATTGTCGGAGTATCACGCCACTCGTAGATATTATAATATAACGGAAACTGCGCCATATCATCAAGATCAAGCTTCATCTTGCCGCGGTCTGTTGTCATGACTTCGACTGTCACCGATTCTGATGCCCAGTTATGGACGAGCATCATCAATGGATAACGACCTTTTTTGATCGGGGTATTCGTCAGATAAAAACGTAAAGCTTTACGAGCAAGACTTTTGAGCGTCGAGGGCATTCCTGATTATTATTATGTATGAGCTATCGCAACAAACGCAACACCTCATTGGGTTCGGGGTGTAACTTCTTGTTGGGGATTGTGTTAGAATATTGCTGAGTTTTTATTGAATCAATACATACTATGAATATGAAAAATATTGCGATACTGATTTCTTTGCTGTTGTGTGGCGAGGTGTTTGCTCAGACTTACACGATGCCGGTGCGGGTCAATCAGGATAAGTCGTTGCGGGCTGATCGGGCGCCGATTATGAAGCTCGATCACGACGGGAATATTTATGTGTCTTGGGTCGGTGGACCTGATGCGTCGGGTAATGGCGATCTTAATATCGCGGTCTCGACTGATCGTGGCGCGACTTTTGCCGAGACGGTCGTGAATGCTGATGCAAAATGTAATTCAAATTTTCAGCGTGGTGGCGAGTTTGTTGTTGATACCAAAGGGACGATCCATTTGGTGTGGGTCGCAAACAGAGTTGGTACTCAGCCGGATGTGTGGTACACCCGTTCGACCGATAAAGGGAAAACGTGGACGATGGCAATGAGCATCTCCGATGCTGATGATTCGTCGAAATATGCGCAAGATTTTCCGTCGATCGCTTGTGATTCGAGCGATAATTTGTATGTGTCGTTTCTCGATTCGCGCGAAACACAGCGCAAGCAATCGGCATACGTTCATTTATCTCTGACTCGTTCGACCAATGGTGGGATGAGTTGGTCGTCGCATACAAAAGCAGATGTCTTGCCGAATGGCGTTGGCGGCACGTGCGAGTGTTGCGCCGAACATATTGCCTCAAGCCCCGACGGACATCTCTTTATTGTTTTCCGATCGAACATCAATAACGTTCGAGATATTTGGATGGCGAGATCAAACGACAAAGGACTCACCTTCGCGCCTGCGCTTAACGTGATGACCGGAGATTGGAACATTGCCGACTGCCCGGTGACCGGACCAAATATTGCCTTAGATGACTCCAACGGAGCGCACATCGTCTGGCGCGATTCGCGTGATAACAATGGCGGCACAGCACATTTGTTCTACGCCACCGTTGCGAACGGTTCGACACAAACGCCGATGAATATGATGATTGATGCGTCGGGTGCGCAGACCCCGAACTACCCGAATATTGCTCTCTATGATCATCACCGTTTTGTCGTGATCACCTACGAAACATTTAATTATGGGATGCGATATATTTTGAATGCAAATGGCGCACCGTTGGTCAACAATCGTCCGATTGATGCGAACAACAACTCAGCCAAAAGTTTTTCGAACGTGCTCTTTGCCGCCGATGGCACACGCTACTTATGTTGGCAAGATGCAGTCACTGATAAAGGTGATATTTATTTTATGAAAGAAACATCGCCATTGCCGACGTCGGACGTAGCCGTTTCCCAAACAGCACGAGGATGGAGTCTGTATCCGAATCCTCTTTCCTCTGCACACCCCAGTTTCACGATCACTCGTGAAGGGTCGGCAAATGCGTCGGTAGTAGTAGTTGATCTGCTCGGCAGAGAAATAATCCATCAAGATATTAATCGCGAGCAAACAACGATCACCCTCCCCACCCCCCTACCAAAAGGGATGTATTATGTGATCGAGCACAATGGTGCGGAAGTATATAAAGGGAAGTTGACCGTGACTGACCGTGATTAATGGGATGGAAAGATTACCCAGGATTTTTAAATGCAAGACTCAATAATTGTCATTCCCGCGAAGAGCCTGTCCTGGCTGAAGATGGGGACGGGAATGACAGGTTAAAATGGGTCATATTCGAACTGTGCCGTTACCCAAGGCACAATTTCTTACCCCCCGAACTACATGACATTGCCCTACGTTGCTTTTAGCATAATTCATCCCTTACAAAAATATGAAAACGCGAATTGTAACTCCTCTCTTATTTGCACTGAGTTTTCTTATGAATTCTGTTGGCATTGGCAATGCACAGATGGGTCTCCATCCGGAATATTTGGAAGTCACACTTGATTCGTCAACGATCACCTATCAATTAAATCAGCAAACTGTTCCGTCGTATGTTGTTATGGGCACTGTTCGGTACAACCCTCCAACACAGGGGTCTGCCAGTTATACAGTGAAGATCGATGGAGCAAGACAATGGGTCATCACGACCAAGATCAACGGTCTCACTGTGCAGAATGGTGATATCATAGAAATCGCTCCGAGACAAACGATGCCTGTCGAAGTTGATATTGTTCCCTACGCCGAGAAAGCTGATACCGAAATCTTCTGCCTCTTACTTGAAAGCGGTGGAGGAACATGTATAACCCTTACCGTTGCTGACACAAAAGCTTCTGTAAACACTCTGCCAACTTCCAATCTCACCATCAGCCCGAATCCTATAACAGGTTCGATCACCATCAAAGATGCTCCTGTAAATACACGAAGCGTTTCGGTGATTGATGTTTTGGGAAAATCAGTGATTGAAATTTCCCATCCCAATTCATCCGACTTCACGCTCGATCTCT
>JANYDV010000209.1 GCA_025363505.1 Bacteroidota bacterium | reverse complement strand
TTTCATTCTCATCTTCATGGCAACCGGTGTGGTGCCAAATGTTGACTCCACAAACAAGACACGTGGTTTGCCGGGGACGTTTGGTGATAAATACGGGGTAATAACCGCATTAGCATTCATCGCAGCGCTGACATTGATTTTATTATCAACATAGCCTTTGAATCCTGCCGCGAGTGCTTCTTTGGTGGTAGTCGTTTGTCCAAGTTTAGACATATTCGAGTAGAACTCGGTAAAATCATTTGCTTTGATTGCACGATCAAGAAGGCTGATCCAACCGGCGACAAGAGTATTGACATCGCTGTTCGAGGGGAATTGCTCGGAAATATTTCCGGCAAGTCCGAAACCTGCGATACGCTCAACACCGGCGATCTTCCAAGAACCGCCTGTATTTTGCAAGTGCAGCTTCATCGGGACGATCGAACTATCTTTTGCAATAATCTGACCTTCGACTGTCGCAAGCGAATCCATTTGCATGTGTCCAAACCAACGGGCTGATTTGAAATCTACCAGACCGAGAGTCGTAACGAAGTTCTTAAATTGATCTTTGTTCGTGACTTTTTGCAACGCCGGCGACGTCATGGTGTAGGCTTTGTCGATATTGCCTTCTTTAATAGTGTTCATAAACTCTCCGGAAGTAGCCTCCATCGAGTCGTTCTTGGAACAGCCAAGAATTGAAACAACGGAGCACAACAGAGCAACAAAAGAGATACGAGTGAATAATTTCATAATATAGAATAAAACGTGATAAATAGTCAGGTGCAAAAATACGGCTTTTTTGCCCCCAAAATGAATTTTACTGATATTCCGTTATTTTTTCGTTATGCTGTAACATTAAATTATATCAGCGTAAATACAGACAGTTTCATAGGGACAAACTCCCAACCATTAAGACACAACACAACTCAAAGGAGCTCCGGGGCACATTTCTCTCGCCTGCCGGAGCTTTGTTTTTTTATGATTGAGCATTTTTCTGCTACTGAGATGAACTCAATGCAATCAATCAAAAAACTCAGCAGTGGTCGGCTGTAACTTTTCATCCTGCTTTCGGTTTTATACTAAGCCTTGCTTTATTTTATTCAATCACGAATGAGACGCAGTCTAGCATTTATTGTTTTTCTGATCTGCTTCGGTCTCGAAGTCGTGGCTCCCCAACACTCCTATGCAAAATGGGATAGTGTCCTGACGTGCCGTGTTGGTGGCAACGGGCAAGTGCGTGCGGCTTGGTGTGGGTTCTTTTTCAATGAGTTTGTCGGGTTTGTCGGGTCAGCAGGTGATGCGGGTATTTATAAAACAACAGACGGTGGAAAATCTTGGCTCCGGACAACTATCCCCAATGGTTATAACGGAAATGTAACCCAAATCTTTATGACAACCCCATTACGTGGTTGGGCAACGATAGAAGAACCCGGGGCGGCAGTACCGTGCCTATTGAAAACGGTTAATGGGGGGTTGAACTGGACGGCGGTCGGTCCCAATGGATATTTTTCCTGTGTATATGAAACCCCATCTGCGGTGATTGTGGCAAGTCGTTTGATTGGCGGCAGTGGATTGATCTCTACCAATGGAGGAAATACCTTCCAAAATAATGTGATTCAAGGTAGCAACGGAATTGATTTCGTGGATAACCTCAATGGCGTGATTACGGGATTCAAAAATACTCATTGGAAAAAAACGGCTGATGGCGGTGTGACTTGGACTGATATTGTGCCGTTTCAAACTACAGAATCCTGGAGCATATATGGTCTCAAAGGCACCAGCACATTTTTTGCGGCACCCGAGCAAGATCCCGTTTTTCGACCAAAGCCGGGCACAAGTAAGGTGATGATCTCTAATGATTACGGATCGAATTGGTCGCAACAAGCAAATCTTACATTCTATTCTACGGGCAGTATTGCCGGAGCCGTGGGAGTAATGTATGTTCAAGCAGACAGCGAAAAAGCGATAAATGGAAATGTCACGGGCTTGTTTCGTTCTACTGACAATGGCATCAGTTGGAAGAGTGTCGGCGGACCAAGTACGTCACAAGATTCTCGTTTTGTCGTAACAGGGTGTAGTGGCGGTGTTGTGTATGCCTTTGATGGGAAGGGTACGGTCTGGAAAACGCGTGATGGCGGAGACGGAAGTTTGCAAGAGCCGCCGATCGAATTAATGATGACCGGCAACCCGATCATCCTCAATGGACGAATATGTTCGACTTCGCTTGTAAGCCTCAAATTTTTAAATCTCTATTGTGAAGATGATACATTATTAAGTATTGATCTGGTTGACTCGCTCTCGAATCTCTTTACCAGCGGTGCACTATCACTTGTCAAACTTCCACTGTTGCCGAGTGCACTGAAGACCAACAAGGAAGACTCTATTGTGTTATCATGGGAGCCGTTCAAATTATTCCATCGTGATACCGTAGTCAATACAAAAATTCGGCTTCGGTATTATTCAAGAATTCTTCAGCGCATTGTTGATACGACCGTAAATTTTTCTGCACATGCCATCGGCGACTCTCCCGAAGCTCTTGTGAACCCGGCGACGATAAATTTTGGAAGCCCTACGTTCTGCACCCCCTATGATACAATCATCACCATTGTTAATCTTGGTTGTGATACGTTATTTATAAACAATGCCATCGCAGGTCCACCCGCAAATTTTACTATTGTTGATGTAAATGGTGCGCCGTTGGCGTTGCCGATCAAACTTGTATCGCTCGACAGTGTTCGGCTCCGAGTTCGTATCAATATTAATTCTGCCGGAGTCTATAGCAATACACTCACGCTGAGGCTTTCGCATCAAGGGATTGCCCGTGATACTCTTATGCCACTAACGGCGACCGTTTCATCGGTTGGGTCATATCTTGTGACGGACTCTATTATACTTGCTCCGATTTCGATCTGCAATTCAATAGACACCTTTGCCATCTTGAAAAATTTGGGCTGCGGAGATATTACCATCATTTCTGCGACCTTGCAAAATGCTACAGCATTTTCAGTAAAGACCATCAATTCACCTGTCGCACCAGGTTGGACTGGTACTATCGCTTTGCATTTTGGTTCGAATACTATTGGGACTTACAATGATCTACTAACGGTAAGATTTAACACCCTTGGCGAGACAAAAACTATTACGATCCCTCTTCGCGGCTCGGTCTTTGCAAGCCCCGCTTTTTTGAAATCTACGCTTGGGCTTGATACGTTGTTCAATCTGAATCTGACTCGGTGCGACACCGCACGAACGGTGACATTCACGCTCTCGAACCCGAGTTGTGATACATTGAAAAAAATAACAATCAGTAAGATTACTATTGCGCCGCCGAGCGACCCCGACTTGACGTTTAGCAATACATCGGCACCTGTTACTCTCAGTGATGTGAATCAACAGACACTGTCGATATCGGTCCGGATTGATCCTAAAGTTGTTGGCATTCATAACGGCACAATCACCCTAAGTTATTCGGTGGGCAACGGAGCGATGCGTGACACAACAATCGCATATTTCTTGAATGTCAGTTATGGCAGTCGTATTCTTTCGGTTGATAAAGATTCGATTTACTTCGGGCGGTTTCGTTTTTGTGAAGCGCGAGACACGACCATTATTATTAAAAATCTTGGCTGTGATTCGCTTGATATTTTTAGTCTCTCACTCCAAGGACAAGGAAAATTTACCCTCACTTCGACACCGAATGTTTTCCTCAAGAGTAATGAGCAAACAGTCGTGTCATTCCATTTCGAGCCAACCAGCGCGGGTCGTGTTACCGGAAATATTATCATTCGTTCAAACTCGGATAAAAACGACACATTACGAATTATTCCTATCGTTGCCGATATTATTCCGACCGATACTCTGAGCTTTTCGATCAAAGCAACGCATATTGATTTTAAGGCGGGGGATACCATATCGTTTTTGTTGGTGCCAAATCGCACCGTAAAGAACAAAGGAATCAGAGATATTTCTTTTACACTCAATTACAACGGTGACTTATTGACACTCCTCGGAAACAAGATGCAAATACTTATTCCGAATGCGACCTACATCGCCGCTCCGACCGGGGGCACACCTAAGCATACGAGCACACGTATTTTTATGACGGGGTTGCCGACGATCGAAATGGATTCGTTGGTTCCGATTATGAAACTGATCTTTGCGTGCGCATTAACCGACACTGTTTCATCAACGATGAGTATTTCGCAAGTCTCGATCAATGGTGGCGACCCAAACTTTGCGAAATGCGAACTTGGTATCATCTCCGGAGATATTACTTACACGCTGTTATTAGTCTGCGGTGATTCGACGCTGATAAAATATCTGCAGCTCGGAAAAAACTTTACACTCAAAACTATTGATGTAACACCTGACCCCATCACCAATGCAAACAATTTCCGTGCACACATCGGCTTTGAAGCAAATGTGGTCGGGACTTTTATGATGAGTGTATTCGACCCGCTTGGTAAACTTGTGCTTACCAAAGAAATGACCACGAACCACACCGGAGCATTCGATCTCGAATTCGACGCCTCACGCCTCAGCTCAGGCGCATATCATTACACCCTCAAACATCAAGAATCAAACCAAGCCGTCGATGGCAGCTTTAGAGTCGTCCGGTGATTTTTTAGACCCTCCATTTTCTAATATAGATTTATCCCTTTCGCTCCTCGATCAGGTCGAAATGACCTGGGAAAATTATGAGGGAGATAGTATGAAAATGGGAAATTCGACATAAGTGATTTTTACATCTCCCGAACCTCATTTTCTTTTGTAGTGTTTGTACGATGCTATTTTTAGGACTATATTACGACTATTACAGGAGAATTTATGGCAAATGAGGCTGAAGTAACGCAATCAGGTAGCAATGGACACACCGCACCCGAATCAATAGGGCAGCGTCCGAAAGTGCCTATTACGTTGTTGGAAGATGTGACCATCCGTTTCGCCGGTGATTCGGGAGATGGTATGCAGCTTACAGGTACACAGTTTACCAATACAACGGCGTTGCATGGTAATGATCTCTCTACATTGCCTGACTATCCTGCGGAAATTCGTGCCCCAATCGGTACACTCTACGGAGTCTCGGGTTTCCAGATCCATTTCTCCTCAAAAGAAATTCATACCCCCGGCGATCATCCTGATGTATTGGTTGCGATGAATCCGGCTGCGCTAAAGACTAATCTTGGCGACCTTAAAAAAGGTGGCGTCGTAATCCTGAATGAAGATGCCTTCGACGAAAAAAATCTTAAACTGGCGAAGTATGAAGTAAACCCGCTCACTGATAATACGCTCGATGGTTATACGGTTTATCGTTTTCCGTTGACGAAAATTACCCTTGATGCACTTCGCGATTTGAAGATGGGTACCAAAGAAGGCGCTCGATCAAAGAATATGGTCGCCCTCGGTTTGGTCTATTGGCTCTATAATCGTCCGATGGATCAAACATTGGAATGGCTTAAATCAAAGTTTGGAAAGAATGCTCAAGTACTCGAAGCGAATACTCGTGCTCTGAAAGCAGGGTATTACCTCGGCGAAACAGCCGAACTCTTCAATGCACGATATGAAGTAAAGCCTGCGAACTTCAAACCTGGTCGTTATCGCAACATTATGGGCAATGAAGCCACTGCACTTGGCATGGTTGCAGCATCAGTAAAATCCGGTCTGGATTTGTTTCTCGGTTCGTACCCGATCACTCCTGCATCAGATATTTTGCATGAGCTTTCGAAATATAAGAATTTTGGTGTGAAGACCTTTCAGGCAGAGGATGAGATCGCCGGTATTTGCGCCGCAATCGGTGCATCGTATGCCGGTGATTTGGCACTAACGACTACTTCGGGTCCGGGTCTTGCGCTTAAAGGCGAGGCAATCGGTCTTGCGGTAATGACGGAGCTTCCGCTTGTAATAATAGATGTTCAGCGCGGCGGACCTTCAACAGGTCTTCCGACAAAGACCGAACAAGCCGATTTGCTTCAAGCACTTTATGGTAGAAACGGCGAGTGCCCGGTTGCTGTGATCGCGGCGAAAAGCCCTGTTGATTGTTTTGACTCAGCTATTGAAGCATCACGGATTGCATTAAAGTATATGGTGCCGGTGATTTTGCTCACCGATGGATATATCGCAAATGGCTCAGAGCCATGGTTGGTGCCGGATGTTGATCTTATCCCCGAACTGACCACCAAGAGACGCACTGTCAAAAGTGATGCGACATTCTTGCCGTATGATCGTGATGAGAATAATGCTCGTCCGTGGGCTATTCCGGGTGTCGAAGGTTTGGAGCATCGCATCGGAGGTCTCGAAAAACAGCATTTGACCGGTAACGTTAACTACGAGCCTGCGAACCACGAGTTTATGGTACGTCTTCGTCAGCAAAAGGTTGACGGTATCGTTCAAGATATTCCTCAAACTGAAGTCCTCGGACCGAAGAGTGGCAAAGTACTATTGCTCGGTTGGGGAGGCACCTATGGGGCTATTACCACAGCGGCAGAACGACTCCATTCGAAAGGCGTTTCATCAGCACATTTGCGTTGGATGAATCCGCTGCCGGCTGATCTCGGTGAGATATTAAAGAACTTCGAAAAAGTGATTATTCCGGAGCTAAACCTTGGTCAGCTTCGCAAGGTGATCCGTGATAAATACCTTGTCGATGCGATTGGAATTAACAAAATCCAAGGCTTACCATTTACTCCTCAGGAGATCATCACCGCAGTCGAGCAGTATTTATAAGTTATTATAAATCAATAAATTGAAAGAATGAGTTCATAGAATGGTATTGATATCATCTATGAACTGTTCTTTTGTTTGTTGCCCTACATACTTCCTAACGATATAGCCATCTCGATCAATCAAGAACGACCACGGCAAACCGCCGGAACACAGATAATTAAAGTAGGTTGTGGCAGGAGGGTCGATCACAATTTGGAATTTCACCTTTCGAAATTCTACATAGGTTTTGACGTTGTCATAGATGGTATTCCCTCGATCAAGCGAGACGCCAATAACCACGACATCGGACTTGCCCATCGAGTCTTGTAACAATTGCAGGTCGCTCATTTCTTTATCACAATAGGTACACCACGTCGCCCAGAAGTTTAGCAGGACGATCTTACCATTTAGCTCGGCAAGTGAATGCTTATTGCCCAGCGAATCCTTCCATACAATATCGGATTCCTGATAAATATTCTGAGCGTCTTTGGTAATGGCACTTCCACTGCCAAAGATAGTTGAGATGTTGTTCTCATACTTTGGAGTAATAGAAATAGTTTGGCTATCGCTATTTTCAGTTTGAGTCGGTGCACAACTGATGATTACACAACCCAGTAAACCTATCGAAAGCAGCTTGTTCATAATCGCTTGTTCAAAACCTGTCGTTGTTTAGGTCTATACAAAGAAACGCTCGAGGTGGTATATAGTTACAGTCGGGATCGGAAATAGTTTGAGGAAATTCGGGGGGTAAAAACTTGTTTTGGGTTGTTCCTGTTGTTCACCTTTGATATTTGATCGAGACGGGTGCCGGATATTTGCACTATCCGGGGCGAACGTGAATGGCGAAAACATTGTCACTATTGCTGATCAATAAGTAAAAACATCATCTTTTGTGAATAGTAACGTAAGAATGGGAATTGGACTTCGAAGACTTTCGGTGTTGGCACTGCTATTATTGCTTTTGGCATCTTCAAGACCTTCGGTTGCACAATTGACGAGTCCGTATGATCGAGGTTTTCAAAATAAGACGGCGGTCGCTGATACCCTGACCGAACGGCTTCTCGCCCAACGACAAGCGATTCGTGCCGGAACAGATGCCCAAGCACTCGAAAGTGCAGTCGATGCAAAAACCTATATTTTAGGTCCCGGAGATGGTGTCTATCTCAATGTCTATGCTGCACACTTTCTCGACCAAGATCTTACACTCACGCCCGAAGGAAAATTGATCGTCCCCAAAACTGGGGAAGTTGACCTTGCCGGGCTAACGTTGCCTCAGGCTGAGGAGAAGGTTAATAAATTGTTGTTGCGTGAGTATAAAAATCCCGATGCCCATTTGTCACTCCGGCGCTTACGCTCGATGAAAGTCAGTGTTCTTGGTGAGGTGCTTCTACCGGGTGTCCAGACAGTGACTGCACTTGTTCGGGTCAGCGAGGTGATTTCGAAATCCGGCGATCTTCGAGAAACATCATCATTACGAAATATAGAAATTCATCGTCCCGATGGTTCGCTTCGCACCAAAGCTGATCTTGTGAAGTATTATTTGACAGGCGATCTCTCTGCAAACCCCCACGTCGAAGGCGGAGATATTATTATTGTTCCGCGAGCAATGTTAGTCTTTACGATAAACGGAGCTGTCGGTAAGACGGGCACATTCGAATTTTCGCCGGGTGATAAACTCTCTACGGCGATTGCTTTGGCGCAAGGGTTGAAACCATCTGCACTGTTAGATTCAATTGAAATTGCACGGTTTTCACCGGAGAGTCCGTTGCGTGCAACAAGAATGTATATAAGTATTAAAGGGGGCGAAGACCCTGAACTCCATGAAGGAGATGTAATTTCTATTAAAGGTTCGGGGCAATACCATGCTTCACGATTAGTAAGTATCGGTGGTGAAATTGAATACCCGGGAAAATATTCGATTGAAAATGGAGAGACTCGATTATTAGATGTCATTCAACGCTCCGGGGGAATCCTGTCTTCGGGTTCATTGACAGAGGCAGTCGTGCTTCGCCGCTCCGGTGTTGGGTCGTGGGAATCTGACCCTGAATATATAATGCTTGATCGGATGCATATTTCCGATGAGAAGCATTTGACTGCTGACCAATATAATTATTATATGGCTCGCTCACGTCAATTGGGGCGGTCGGTTATGGTGGTAAATTTTAAGGAGCTTGTTGAGAAAGGTGATCTGTCACAAAATATTTTGCTTCGTGATCAGGATTCGATTTGGATTCCACGCGAACGGGGTTTTGTCAGCGTTATCGGTAGCGTCAATAATCCGGGTAATATCAATTATATGGAAGGCGCATCATATAATGACTATATCAATCGTGCCGGAGGCTACACTTCCTCAGCCGATGTTAGTGCCGTTCGTGTGATTAATTCACGAACCAGTACTTATATTGATCCCCGCTCAGATAGTCATTACATCATTGGTAATGGCGATACCATTGTGATTCCCCCTGAGCGACCAACATTTTGGCAAAATTTCCAGTTAGTCACAGCCGTCACGGCTCAAGTATTAACCATCGTTGCAGGAATTTTCTTACTGACAAGAAAATAATATATCTTTAATGAACATACCACACTCACCGCGTACTGATAACGAACAAATACCGATCGTGCTATCTGAAAAGTCAGATCCGCATATTTTAGATTTTTTTACGCTACTTGCACGCTATAAAAAAACGATCGTGCTTATTGTCGCGATTGTTGGTTTTATATTCCTTGCAATGACATTCATTATGCCATTTACATTTTCGGGACTCAGCACGCTCGTGCCACCCGAAAAACAAAGTGGTGGTAATCAGTTGTTGTCTTTTTTGAGCGGCTCATCGGCTTTGGATTTAATGAAAGGTGCCGAAAATCCGGCGCTTGATATGTTCAAAAATATTCTGGATTCACGAACCCTCTCTTTAGAAATAGCAGGGGATCCACGTGTAAAAAAATATTTTTCGAGTTGGGATACATCTCAAATGAGCATCGCTTTTGCCGTTCATGACTGTCTTACCTCGGAAGCACTTCGCAATGGAATGTTTAATGTGCAAGTGGATATTAAAACCCACTGGTTTCCGACTGTTGCTGAAAAAGACTCTGCACGTGCGTTAGTACCATATTTGGCAAAACTATTCGTAGAACATTTAGATCGATACAATCGAGAACGGTTAATGACTTCAGCGCGCAATACACGAATGTTTGTTGAAAAAGAATATAGCGGTCGATTAGTGCAACTCGATACTGCGTACCGCCAATTGCAAGCGTTTCAAGAAACCCATAAAACTATCTCACTGACCGAGCAACTCTCAGCGACAGTTACCAGTGCGGCGATGCTTGCTTCTCAGGTACAGCAATTGGAAATGCAGCTTGGGGTTGAAGAACGCGAACTTTCCGGTAATTCAGGTCGTGTAGAATTAATACGTGCGCAATTGGAAGAGGCAAAACGTCAATTGAAAAAATATGACGAAGGCGGAGTCGGGGACTATGTCGTCGCACTCAATAGTGTGCCGGAGTTGGCTCGCAATCTTGCCGGCTTATTGCGCGAAGTAAAAATGTTAGAAACAGTCAGCGCATATTTACGCCAACAGCTTGAGACTGAACGCATCAATGAACAACGAAATCTTCCGACTCTCAATGTGCTCGACCCTGCGGTAGTACCTGATCGCAAAAGCTCGCCGAGACGTTTGACGATGCTGTTGATCGGCTTATTTTCAGGCTTGGTGCTATCAGTGCTGTTTGTTTGCTTGAAAAAGTATAAAGAGAATGTCCGGAGTAATCCAGATGAGCACACCAAATACATCACGTTTGTTGGGCATTTAAAAAAGAAATAACCTCACTCGCAGCGACGCGCAGAAACAATGCGAGTGCTCATCATCAACTCAATGTTTTACACATCCGCATATCGCCGGTGTGTTGATGAATTAGGCGCGCAACCGGGAATTGATATTACAGTACTTACGGTCGATGGTTGGATAATGAATGACCGACTCAGTACGACCGAACCACTTTCGGCAAATGCTCCCTATTCATTCATCATCGGGAAAGCTCTCTGGAAGGGAAAAGAGAATCGCGGGTTTTATATCTCCGGAATTGCTCGTGCATTCCAAGTATCACAACCAGAGATTATTTTTCTGATGGAGGAGCCTTTCTCACTGTTTGCACTGCAAATATTGTTTTATAAAAATCTTTATTCGCCTATTAGTAAGATTGTTTTTTTTACTTGGAATAATTTATCTTTTAGTGAATTTGATTATCGTCCCTCTGCCTGGTATCGTATGGTTTCGAGATGGATACTTGACCGTTGCGACGGTGCTTTGACGGCAAACAGTGATGGAATGTCAGTCCTCAGAAACGCGCGCTTTTTTCAACCGATAGAAACGATAGGATATGGCGTAAGAACTGATCGATTTATCAACCGTGATGACGATCGTCTCGAAAAACTTCGCTCAGAATTGGGAATTACATCTTACGAAATTATTATCGGTTATGTCGGGCGGTTGTTGCAGATGAAAGGATTAGATTTGTTGATAGAATCATTCGCCACACTTGATGTGCCTAACCTCCGATTGTTAATTGTCGGAAGCGGAGAATATGAGCAAACACTTTTTGCACAAGCCGACCATTTAGGAATCCGTAAGAAGATTATTCATTTTCCCAGTGTTGCGCACGACGAAGTGCCAGCTTATATGCAGTTAATAAATATTTTTGTGCTGCCGAGTCGCAGATATCGAATGTGGGCAGAACAATTCGGACGTGTACTG
>JANYDV010000176.1 GCA_025363505.1 Bacteroidota bacterium | reverse complement strand
TCATTTGCGTCGTTCGGCTCAAAATTGAGAGCTTCAATTCCTGCAATGAAGTACGGCACGAAGGTTTCAGTTGGAAACACATTGTATGAGAGCATCAAATCCCAACCACCGACGCGGGTGTGATTTATCGTACCATCAACGCCAGGGCTGGCGATAACGGTACGGAATTCTGTTGTTTCATTTAAGATACTTCCAGATGTTTTAGCTTTGTATTTCAACTGACCACCATTGTATGCGGCATGCAATGAAATACAATCAAGGATATTCCATCTGATAAATGCATCACCATGAAAGGCGAACTGATTATCAGTATAATTGCCATAATATTTGTTACCACCGGCGTCGATACCGAAGGCGATACGACCTTTGATAACTTGAGCCTGTGAATTTGATGAAACAAGCAAGAGCATTGCTACAAGAGCGATGCTACGCAATGCAAGTTTCGCAAAAGAATTCGATTTAGAAATAGTGTTCATTATTATTGTTAGATTGAAAAAGTGTTATTTGCCTGCCTTGATAGAGATTCTAATCTCTGTCATTATTAAGACTGCACATAGAAAGAGTAATGGAAGAGGAAGACAACGGAGTTGGGTAAGCTCGATTGTATTCAGTTCTAACCAGAAGTGTTATTGTGTGGGTAATCAATAGAGCCGCTTAATACAGCCTTGTTTCCCGCCAGACTATCACTTCTTCTTTCAATAAACATTTGTATAGTCTGTCTTATTTACTCTGCAAAGTTACGAGATTTCCCTGATACAACCGTTATACAACAATGGGTTTTTGTTACAATATTCACACATTCTGCAGTTTCTGGAGTGATAATTTTCTATTTATTGTCGTTTTTGCTCTGTTTTGAGGCTAGCTATGACTCTATACATCATCGAGTGCACGTCTTCGGTTTTCCTGGAGATTCTTAAACGTTGTTGGCGTCATTCCCGTCACTTTCTTGAATTGATTAGAAAGATGGGCGACACTGCTGTAATTGAGATTATAGGCTATCTCCGTCAGGGTGAGCTCATCATAAGTAATTAATTCCTTTACCCGTTCGATCTTATGACTGATGATAAGCTTCTCAATAGTAGAGCCGGTTGTTTTAGAAAATACGTTTGCCAAATACTTGTAATTATACTGGAGCGCAGTACTGAGATGTTCGGAAAAATTTACTTTCAATACTTTATCCGTGTAATGTATTGCTTTGATAACCACATGCTTTATTCTTTCAACTAATATCCATTTCCTGTCTTCTATCAGTTCGAGTCCTATTTTCTTCAATCCTTCATTCAGTTCTTTCTTTTGTGATTTTGATAGCGGATGTTTAGTAACCACCTCACCAAAATCAACCACGGCATCCGAAACGCCAATCTTTTCTAATTCGTCTTTTACCATCAGTTTGCAGCGAGTGCTCACCATATATTTTATAAAAAGCTTCATTTGTTAGAACTGATGATCTGTGGGAAAATTTGAATCGCAGTATGAGCATCCGAAATATCATTAACAACCCTTGGGCGAAGCACGATTAATCCTTTAATAGAACCTGAATCATATCAAAGGAATAAATATGTCTGATTTCGATTTACTTATACTAACACAAAGATACTAATAAAAACAAACAAGACCATTATACAACTTTGGGAATGAATTACATAATTCACACATTCTCTAAGACATTATTGCGCTTACGTTTGATCAGTTTGAAAAAAGTTGGCGTCAGACCGGTCACCTTTTTAAATTGGCTGGAGAGATGAGCAACACTGCTATAATTAAGCTTATAAGAAATTTCAGTTAACGAGAGTTCGTCATAAATCAACAACTCCTTAACGCGCTCGATTCTATGATTGATAATAAAATATTCGATAGTAATGCCGGTCGTTTCTGAGAAGAGATTTGCGAGATAGGTATAGTCGTAGAGGAGTTCTTCACTCAAATACTTAGAGTAATTTATTTTAATAGCTTCATCGGAGTGGTGAAGCGTTTCGATAATGATAGTTTTAATCTTTTCGACCAGGATTGACTTCTTGTCATCCATCAATTCAAGTCCTAATTTTTTTAGTGCGGCGCTGAATTGATCTCGTAGTGGTGGTGTAAGGCTTTCATTTATTTCGACATCCCCAAGTTCGATAGCCGAATAGGAAATTCCGAGGGTATCCAACTCATCCTTGACCATCAGCTTACAGCGGATGCTCACCATGTATTTGATGTAGAGTTTCAACTAGTATTTAGAATGATAATGTGGTGTAGATTTACTCAACAGTCAAATCTACTTTAAGTTGCAAGGGAGCAACGGATTGGCATTACATTATTTGTCATCTACTCTGGGAATAATCTTACAGCCGATACATTGAATTGAACAACGAATATCCGACGATCTTCAAAACTTCGCTCGTCGACCAATAGCAACCCAACTACTACCATTTTTACTGCCAACTGTACAAATGGTATTGTCCTTCATTGATACACCGTTCGTAGTATATAATGGGTTTGATTCATTATAAAGATTTTGGTACAGATGCCATGTTTTACCATTCCAATGTGAAATAAACCCTGCATCACCGGTAGCAACAAAATCGTTTATTGTGTTTCCACGAATATGAAATAGACCAATAAACGAATTGGAAGAAATTCTATTTTGAATCATCCCACTATCACTGCGCCACAATTGTTCATCCGTTTCTCTCCACAAAAGAGAACCTCCGGTGACTACTACCTTGTGACCTGAACTATCACTAGCCCAGACTTCACCTAACGCATGAGCACCGACGTGAATATTGCCGATTTTTGACAAATCAACCAAGACCCAACTTGTCCCATCAAAATGTAGTAACACTGATTCAGCTGTGGATGGGTTAAATCCACACGCCCACACATCATTATGACTCGTCCCCCAAACAGAACGAAGATCTTTCGTTGTCGGCGAAACCATATCAGTAAAACTTGTTCCATCGAAGTGATGAATCTGTCCGCCATTGCCGACGACGAATATATCACTACTCGATGTACCCCAAGAGGCATTGGTATGACCCGGACGAATGTCTACAAAGTCTTTCCCATTAGAGGTATGCAGAGTCACACCGCCATAAACTAACCAGTAGTCCAAAGGAGAAAAGGCAAATACGGAATTACCATTTAAAATCCCATCAATTGAGCTATGATAGGTAGTGTTATTTCCATGAAGCTGGATAAATGATACTCCATCATATTTCCATAGATAGTTACCAACAATGAGAATATTGTTTGAATCAAAGACCCAAACACCTGTCAGATTACTCTCACCCGGAATAGAATATTCTGTCCAGACAAAGGCATGGCTCAATGAGTCTTTTACCCGTTGCAAAGAATCTTGATTCAGATTGCAGGTATCACAATTATGATGGGTTGTATCGGAACATGTGTCACAGCCAGAAGGAGGCTCAGTAGTATGCTTCTTACAGGAAGTGAAGATACTTCCTGTAAAAAGTAAAATAACCATAAATACCGAGATGATCTTCATTGATGAAGAATTATTTCCTTCGACCAATGGCGACCCAACTGTTTCCGCTCTTAACTCCGACAGCA
>JANYDV010000014.1 GCA_025363505.1 Bacteroidota bacterium | reverse complement strand
CGTAGCAACACTCAGTGTCCCATGAGCGTCGCTTGATTGGGTAAGTTGTGAGCCGAGGGAGGTGATGATATCACTGGTGATCTCGGTCTCGCCCAAATGTAATGGCACATTGGTAAAGACACTCTCGGTCTCCGAGAGTGTCGAAGCGACCATCAGCTTCGAGATTAAATTTTTTGTGCCACTGATGCGAACTCTGCCATGCAGTGGTTTTCCCCCTTCGACGCGAAATGCTTCCATATAAATGTTTAATCAATATCACGAAAATACAATACTGATCGAGCCATCGATCAAATAGTCGTGATCGTTCACAAAATTATTGTTTTACAATGACGACATCGGTGGTCGTTTTTTTTGCAACGTCGTAGATCTGAAGTTTCTTGCCATCGACTGTTTTGACCGTCAGAAGGATCATTGTTTCTTTGCCATTGCAGATCGCATCAAGAAGATCGGGTGATGAAAGAATATCTGCATTACCAGTGCCATCAGTGATATGAAGTACTGCATCTTTCTTTATAAAAATAAATTTACCTCCGATTGACGGATTGAGAGAGTTAATCACCCCATCGTGCGTCTCCCGCTCGCTTGAGATAGATGTTGCAGAAGTGGTATTGGCTATATACCAATGAGATTCTGCGCCGACAGTAGCGAGCAAATAGAATTGCTTTCCATTCGGTGCCCACATTGCCGAGAGGATATTCATACCCGATGGAGGAGTTTCGAATGTCTCACGCTCGGTTGTCTGCACATTCGATAAAAACATTTTCGATGTTGTCGGCTCCTTTAGTAAGACAAGATTTTGGTCTTTCGTCCAAGAAAGCAACTCATAATTTTTATCATTCGCAAACACTAACTCCGAAATATTTTGCGCGATGTCATAACGATAATAATCAGTTTTGCTTAAATTAGATTTATTGGATGAATAATACACATATTTCCCGTTATAGGATGCACCAAGCATTTTATTGGTGACACCTTCTTTGGTGGGAGTTAAGTCTTCGGGTGTCCCACCCGGGGTGCTGATTATTTTATAGAGATGATAGTCCGTCGGGTTAGCGGCTGTGGCTTTCATATAAATCAGCAACGGTTTATTGGGGACTTGATAAAACTTTACAATCGAAGCATCGGTCGCGTTGGTAATCTGTAGCGAAATAGCTGATTTGAGGTCGTAAGCATAAATATTGCTGAAACCGGCAGCTGATGTAGTCAGATACATCACTCGTTTGTCATCATTGGAGAAAAAGGCATTCAGCGAAGTGTTCTCTGTGCTTACTGCTTGAACACCCCAATATTGGGCTTTTGCAATACGAGACACCGGCAGAGACAAAAGAAGTGCCAGACAGAAGGTGTTAAGTGAATAGATTGTAATGACTTTCATCTTATGAAATTATATATGTATCCATTAGCGAACGCCTTCTTTTGATGAATAGTTATAGTAAAACTATGTCAGAAAAAAAGGTTTATATTGAGACATACGGATGTCAAATGAACGTGGCTGATAGCGAGGTCGTGCTTTCGGTACTTTCTCAAGCGGGCTATACACCCATCCCTACTGTTGACGGTGCCGATCTCGTCTTGATGAACACTTGTGCAATACGCGAGAACGCCGAGGAGAAAGTCCGGCACCGGCTCCAGCATTGGCGCGGCATCAAAAGACGCAACCCCGGAATGGTCATGGGTATCCTTGGGTGTATGGCAGAGCATCTCCGCAAAGATTTACTCAAGAGCAAAGATAACATCATTGATCTTGTAGTCGGACCGGATGAGTATCGCCGATTGCCAACCCTAATTGAATCGACCATTAACAGCGGCGAAGGTGAGATCGCCATTAAACTTTCGCGAACGGAGACCTACGACGATATTCTACCCTATCGAAATGAAGGCATCAGTGCATTTATTTCGGTGATGAGAGGATGCGATAAGTTTTGCACTTTTTGTGTCGTACCGTTTACCCGTGGTCGCGAGCGCTCTCGAACTCTTGCTTCAATCACCGATGAGTGTCGCGAACTTGAACAATTAGGATTCAAGGAGATCACATTACTGGGTCAAAATGTCAATTCCTATAACGAAGAAGGAAAAGATTTTTCAGATCTTCTCGAAGCCTGCGCTATTGCTGTTCCCAAGATTCGTCTTCGTTACACCACCAGCCATCCACAAGATTTCGATCAAAAACTTGTTGACACAATGGCGACCTATAATAATATCTGCAAGTACATTCACTTGCCGATACAATCAGGGTCAGACCGCATTCTCAAATTAATGAATCGTACATATACTCGTGCTCATTATATGAGTATTGTGGAAATGATCAAACGTGCAATGCCTGGGGCTGCACTTTCGACTGATATTATTATCGGTTTTTGTAGCGAGACTATCGAAGATCATCAAATGACGATGAGCGTCATGCGTGAAGTCCGTTTCGAAGGCGCCTACACATTTAATTATTCTCCTCGTCCAAATACAAAAGCATTCGATACCTTGCCGGACGATGTACCAATAGAAGAAAAAAATCGGCGTCTTAGCGAGCTCATTTCTTTACAGCGTGAACATTGCGATTTGCGAAACACTCAAGATGTAGGTTCTCTACAAACTGTGTTGGTTGAAGGTCGATCGAAGAAAAATACTGATGAGTGGAAGGGTCGTAGTGATACAAACAAAATGGTTATTTTCCCAAGAGTTGATTCTGAAGTTGGTGAATATAGAAAAGTATCTATCAATCGCGCGAACTCTGCGGCGCTTTTTGGTGAATTGATTGACGTGAAGTCTTATACCAATACTACACCCGATCACCATCGAGGCGAAGTACTCTATGATCTCACCCCACTGGTGATCTCCTCGATCAATCCCGATGAGCATATTGGCATTCAACAGCCGGCAGGTCTTTTACCTATTCTTCTTTGATAAATGGATCAATTAGTTAGTGCGATTCGATGGCTCCATATTGCTGCAGGTTTTACTGCTTTTTTTGTAGCCCCGGTTGCCATGATCGTCCGCAAAGGCGGGAAGCAACATCGCTTGTGGGGTAAAATTTATTTTTGGGCTATGACGGTGGCAACGGTTGCGGCGTTATCAGTAGCCGCATATCGCCCGAATTATTTTCTGCTGGGACTTTCGGTATTTAGTTTTCATCTTACGTTCGTAGGCTATCGCGCCCTTTTTCGCAAACAGCCCAACAGAGGTGATAAAGCGCAAGCTATTGATTGGCTCGTTACTTCTATCTCATTGCTTGCCGGGGTAGGAATGTGTGGTATCGGATTGTTAATTTTCAATGGTGGCACTCAGATTCTTTTTCTATTCTTCGGGCTGTTTATGATTGTTAATGCAGTGCAAATATTGAAGCAATACATCAAACCCTCACCTGACTCGAAAGAATGGTTTATTAGTCATATGAATGGAATGCTTGCTTCCTATATTGCGGCAGTCACTGCATTTTCAGCAGTAAATTTTTCATTCTTGCCGATGCTGGTTCGATGGCTGTGGCCTTCAGCTATTGGGGCACCATTGATTGCAATATGGGTAAGCAAATATCGAAAGAAATTTGCTTCGGGCATGACCACAAAACAAGTAGCCGAAGTAAAGATCGGCGAAACAATTGAGTAGTTTCTGGAATGGGGCATTTTCTGTAACAATCCACTATTGATGGCGTAGAGATCAACATTCTTTTATGACACCAAGTCATTGTTTTTCTCTATATTGCACAGAATTAAATACTTGATTCTACAATAAATATTGATCTAATCCGTTTCTATCAGTATCTACGTATTATCCCCCGAACACAATCGGAAAAAAATCTTTATGCGACCGTTCTTATCTCTCTGTTTCTGTACTTTTTTAATTTTAACATCGTGTGTTTCTACGGGGGATGCCAAACCTCGTACTCGACATCTTACTATTCCTGCTGACTCATCCGAAGGGCTATTATCGGGCTATATCAAAGACTCAGTTTCCGGCGAAACAATCATCGGAGCAACAATCCGCGTCCGTTCGCTCAAACGAGGTTCCATCAGCAATAAAAGCGGATATTTCGCTCTCTATCTTCCCTCCGGGAAGGACTTCAAGGTCGAAATTTCCTCGCTTGGTTATAGAACATTCTCAAAAACATTACAACTGACCGAAGGAGAAAAGCTCACAGAAAACTTTATCCTTTCACAAGAAAATCTGCAAGGCGAAGAGATTGTTGTTGAAACCGACCGAACAAAAGATCGGCGCGAATCACCTCAAGTCTCAACGGTTTCGCTCAAACCAAGTCAGATCGCCAGTTTGCCACGCGCCGGAGAAGCTGATATTTTTAGAATACTGCAAATGATACCCGGAGTCCAAACCGTCAGCGAGATTTCCGCCGGTTTGTATATCAGAGGCGGTTCACCTGATCAGAATCTTATTTTGCTTGACGGCAGCACACTCTATAATCCGAATCACTTTTTTGGTTTTTTCTCGACATTTAATCCTGACGCCATTAAGGATGTCGATCTGATTAAAGGTGGTTTCCCTGCTCAATATGGTGGTCGGCTTTCAGCAGTCTTGAGTGTCACCAACAAAGACGGCGATCTATATAATACACACGGTGCCGTCGCGATTGGTCTGATCTCAAGCCGAGCAACAGTCGAAACACCAGTGGGCAATGGTGCTATTACCGTAGCGGCTCGCCGGACATACATTGATGCAATCTTGAATCTCACAGGATTAGCCAAGAGTCTTGATCTGCCGAGTTATTATTTTTATGATCTCAACGGAAAGTTTACCCAGAACTTTGGTGACAACGATAAGATAGCCGTCTCAGGTTATGGTGGGCTTGACAAACTATACTTCGACAACGGGTCGCAAGCATCACAAGTGGATATTAGATGGGGTAACCAAAGTGGTTCGGCGAGTTGGACCCATTTATTTTCGAGAAATATTTTTTCAAAGTTTAATTTTACCGCAAGCCACTACTTCTCATTATTAAAATTTGGATTGGGTGATGAATCTTTCACTTTTGATAATCAAATATATGATTACTCACTCCATGGCGATCTTGAAGATATTACTTCAAGTAATAATACACTCAAAGCAGGTTTTCAACTTTCGCAGTATCAGTTTGGTTTGAATATCAAAGTCGGCAACAATCCTCCGAATGCCGACATCACACAAAAGCCGGTTTACTATGCAGGCTATGTTTCCGATGAATGGAAACCGACCGAACAACTGGCAATCAATCCCGGTCTTCGTATTGATGGAATATCGACCCGAAGTGATGTGGGTATTGACCCTCGTTTGAGTGTGCGATATATCATTAATCCTGAATTTACTGTAAAGGCAAGTTACGGAATTTATCATCAGTACCTCGATCTTGCTTCAAACCCGCTCTTTACTGCATTCGATCTATGGTTGCCTGTAGATTCAACCCAAGCCCCGCAGCAATCACAACAATATGTTCTCGGCATCTCCACCGTACCATTCGAGGATTTTACCCTCGAAGTGGAAACCTACTATAAGAATATGTCGAATGTGGTTGAGTTAAAACCAAATATCATAACCGGCAATAGACTCAGCGATGTGTTCTTTGTCGGTAGTGGATATTCGTATGGCTTCGAAGTTTTTTTACAAAAACAAGTTGGTGATTGGACGGGGTGGATCGGTTATTCACTCGCCTATACAAAAAGAAAATTTGCAGCGATTGACAACAACGCGCCCTTCTCACCAACGTATGACCGTCGCCACGATCTCAATATCGTACTGACATATCGTCTGAGCGATCGGTGGACTGTCGGGGGTACATTCGTCTATGCAACAGGACAGCCCTATTCGCAAACAACAGGGTTTTATAATGCAGGAGAGCCCGACTATAAAGGAAAACTAATCCCCATCAATGGATTGAAAAACAGTTTACGTCTTGAGCCCTACCATCGAATGGATCTATCGGGCACCTATTCCTTCAGTCTCTTTAGTGATAAAAAGAATGCGGAGTTTAATATTGATATTTATAATGTCTATAATCATCGGAATGTGTGGTTCCGTCGTATCAATACTGATAACACTCCTGCCACCAGCGAAAATGTTCGCTTGCTTCCAATTCTGCCCACATTTGGTTTACAAGTAAAATTTTAAAGCTTATGAAATTATCAATCTACTCAGTTATTATTGTTATTGCGGCAATTCTTGGCGGCTGCGACGGTGCCATCGAATCGAACTACACACCACAGATCGTTGTGCAAAGCTTTTTGTATGAAGGAGAGGGTATCGACTCTGTTGTCTTACATTATACAACACCCTTTACCAAATCATATATTGATAGTGAGTATGCAATCGTAGGTGCTGATGTTAAAGTTACCGTTGATGGGCTCGATTATCAGTTACTTCCCTTCCCCAACCGAATCGGTCGTTATTATTTGCCAAAATCGACTCTCACTGTTCGAGGGGGCAAAGTCTATACCCTCACAATAAAAGCAAACGGCATAACTGCGACGGCGCAAACAAGTGTACCATTGCCTATTCAGATAACAAACCGTGCGACGGCTTTCCCGAACGACAGAATACTGGTTCTTGATACCAATGATGCAACGACATTCAGTTACACACTCACTGCCGGACCGATTGATAACCCACACCGATTGTATATGTTGCAGATTACTGCACTTGATACTACGTTTGGCAAAGTACCAACTTCCAATCAAGGACCTCCGGTTGATACCAGTGCTTATGTTCGTTATTCGTTTATTCAGACCGCACCAAATATGATTATCTATTCTCGATTATTTGGTTGGTTCGGTCCGAATAAAATCAAATTTCTAGCCATAGATACTAATTGGGTCGATTACAAACGTGCCGTTGGCTATGGTGATAATGCATTCTTGCCATATCAACCCTCGCTCAACCATATCCAAAATGGTCTTGGCGTATTTGCAAGTGCCGCTTGGGATTCGATAACCGTCTTCCTAAAACCAAAGCAATAAACTCATTCTTCGGGCTACTTCTTGGTGATATTAGCGTTACGATCTACACAGATCAGTGAGCTTGACAAGAAGTTTTCTCATATTTGCGTTGGTTGCTGTTTGGACGAATGCTTTCGCCCAACATAGCGATGTGCAATTTCCCTGGTGGTCTCCCAACACTACTTCCTCACTACCGATTACTGATTCGTTAAGCCGATATAACCGATTATCAAATCTTTCATTGAATGTCGAACACACTCTTTCATTATATCAATGGGGAGTAGGAACAGCATTCACGACTTTGGGTAGAGACGTGCCATTGCACGTATCAACGATATGGGCAAACCCCTCAGTCAGTTTGTCGGCTGAGGGTCGTTCACAACTACGCGAAGACACCCGTACGCGTACAACCGAAGGTATTGGCTATCTTGAGGCAACCTATCCGCTTGTAGGAGGCATATCAGTGCTATCAGTTTCACTCTTCGGAACAACCTATTCACTCAGCCGAAATGCTGCCACCTCACTCTATGATGTAGGAACACTTCAGAATCTCAGCGATGGATATGCTCTCGTTGGAGGTAAGTATATGCCGTGGAGCGAACTCGTTGTCTCAGGGGCTGCTGGTATTGCCTATAAATCATTTCTGTTCGGAAGATCAAATGGAAACATCATCCAGGCACGCGCAGTACTCTCGACGATCAGTATTGCTGAAGGCTCGGTCATAGATGCTGAAGCATTCCTTGATGAACGACGATTTAGTTCACTTGGCGAACTCGGACGCAATGATGCCGCCAAGGCTCATCTGATCACCACCTTTGGCGATGAAGGCTCGAACGAAGCAACCGCAGGGGTCTCACTGAAACGTCGAGATTTTTATTTTACTGTTGATACGAATGCTCCTACTGCACGGCAAGAACGAAGTGAATTTACCGTCGAACTTCATAATCTGCTTCGGTATCCACTTGTACAAAAAAAACTACTCTTACTGGTTGAAGGGAATTTCATACCGCGATCTGTTTCTCGCAAAACCTCCGGCATCAACTTCGCTTCTGCTTCGACCGGATTGCTCACTTCATCAACATTTTTATTACCTTCGATAACCACTGCATTTGACCTTGGCATTTCAAGTCAGTTACAATGGATAGTTGGAACAAATACTCGTAATATAGATCGAACCCCCTTAATCACCGCCGAGATAAAATACAGCGAAAATTCTGAGACAAATGATATTTCTTTGTCGGAGCTGACATTTGCCTCGACGGCAGTGATTAATAAATTATCTTCTACAATTAATGCAACAAGTTTTGATGCCGGACAATCAGCATTGACTATCACCGGCACTTTTCCGGTTTTCGAGCGTGACGCACTCCAAGCAAATATTTCTTCACGACTATTTCGATATGATACGCCAAGCCAAGATAATCGTGACGACCGCGATGAACTCTATTTGAATGCCGCAGTGAAATATCATCACTTTTTCACCACCAACCTCTCTGCATTTGCGCAAGTGAGACTTTCACAAAACCATTTGGTATATCTCAAGAGTGACCGTAGTGCACAAAATTATACCGGCAATACTATCTCGTTCCTGGGTTCGACACTGTTCGAGGCTTCTGCCGTTCGCAACTCTCTCTCAGCCGAAGTCTTTGCAAATTATTCAGTGTATGATTTTATGTTGCCTTCAGTAATACAATTAGGAGGACGAGATTATTTAATTCGTGGCGTGAATGGTGCTGATAGCGTCTCGATTGCACTTGGTGGTTTTCATTTTATCGCTCATGGTACTGCTTCGCTCGAAAGCAATATGAATCTAAGACTCTATGAGCGCGGGGCTTATAATGCTGGTGCTTTCACAGAACGACCTTTACTACGAACAACTGAATTCTCGGGTGATCTCACCGTTAACATCACCGATCTCTCCAGCGCAGCTCCCGTACTTTTAAAAATAGGAGCTCGGTCGTTTTATCAATTACGATATGCACCCACCTCTGCACAATCAACGGCATTGCAATTGCAAGAACGAGTAAATCGAGTGGGACCATTAATCATTCTTGTTATTGATCAGTCTTCTGCAACCGGACTGCGACTTTATGGAAATCTATGGTATAGTATGTTGCAACATGATTCATACGATTTGCATCAAAGCTCGCTCGCACGGCTTGTCGAGGGTACACTCGGAGTTCGCTGGACATTCTGATTTTCAAGGGACCGCCGGAAAATGTTCTTATCTTTGTAGTGCCTACTTCCCTATATGACAGCAGTGTTGTGAGTGATCAGGATTTGAATAATTGTGATTACTCTGTCATCAGGAAGGACGCCGCCGCAAGGATCGTACTCCTGTAATTATTTTTTGTTGTATATTTGACATTCTTTCTTCATGAACATATTACAGTGTTGATAGAAGAACGGATGTTGAAATTTTTTAACGCTCATACCAATTACTTCTATGAACAAATCAGAACTCATCGAAGCCCTCGCAAAAGCTACTGACCTGTCGAAAGCAGATTCAGGACGTGCGTTGGACGCCCTCGTTGAAACCATTACCAAAACGCTCAAAAAAGGCGGCCAGGTAGCCCTTGTCGGATTCGGTACTTTCAAGATTTCAAAGCGTGCTGCTCGTGTGGGTCGTAACCCACAGACGGGTGCTGCTCTCAAGATTCCTGCTCGCAAAGTACCTCGCTTTGTAGCCGGTAAAACCTTGAAGGATTCTGTAAAGTAATCTGATTCAATAGTTTATATAAAAAATGCCTGTTCTTAGAACAGGCATTTTTTGTTTACATGTCTATTTTTTTTAAGCGATATTTTTGGTGATGATCGAGAACAGATCTTTAATCCCGACCGCACCCTCGCACCAAAAAGGCTCGCCGTATTGAACCCCAATCTGCATTCCGTAATGACGAGCACGAGCTTCGATCCATTCGTAAAAACCCGATTGAGTTAAAAAGGTCTCTCGTTCGCCTGAAGCGATCTTCTGACCATCTTTGCCTCTGCCGAACTGCGATCGATACGCTTGCACTGTTCGCATGCGATCTTCGAACACACTGCTGACATCAAGTATCAATTTTGGCTCAAAAATATAGGTCTGCATAAAATGCAACACCATTAGCGGACGATGAGGCTCTTGAGGTTTTCCGTCATCACCGGTGGTTTCGATCTTTGCCAGACCTGAGTAAAACGATGCCTGATGGACAAGCTCCGAAGCAGCTTCGTGATCAGGGTGTCGTTCGGAAAAATGCGGACAGAGCACGATTGTTGGGCGGAGCATCCGAAAATATTTGATGAGCTTCCGGACGTTTTCTTTCGAGGTCTCAATGTTACCATCTGCAATCCCAAGGTTATATCGCCCGTCAAGTCCTAATATTTTGGTGGCTTCGTCGGTTTCCTTGCCGCGCGATTCAAGCGTACCACGAGTTGAAAGCTCGGCATAGGTCAGATCGACAATAGCTGTTCGCTTCCCTCCTGCTTTGGCGGCAAGCATTGTGCCGGCACAAGAAAGTTCGACATCATCGGGATGGGCAGCGACGCCAAGAATATCAATGTGTGTC
Organism: Bacteroidota bacterium; assembly: GCA_025363505.1. Lineage (GTDB taxonomy): Bacteria > Bacteroidota > Ignavibacteria > Palsa-1295 > Palsa-1295 > JAFDZW01. Next base: position 498 of record JANYDV010000014.1, on the reverse strand, counting down.
ATTGCTAATACAGTTAATGTGACGATCCGTTTTCTTTATGGTCAAGATCTTCGACGCGTTGTTTGTTCTTCCAGAAAAAATAGAATGGCACTCCGGTCAATACCAATAAAACACCGGCAAGGCTACTTATGATCGGCTGAGTACCACTGTTGTAGCCATCAATGTCTTTTATCAATGTGATCACCACATAGCTCGTCGCAAAGAGCACGAAGATTGCGGGGATATATGGATAGCCGGGCACTTTGAATGTGCGCTCTCGATTTGGCTCACGTCTGCGAAGCACAAAAACACCAAGAGCCATCAAGACATATAATGCCCAATTGACAAAGATGTACATATCGAGCAATAAGTTAAAAGACCCGGTAAACAACAGTGCCAGTGCCCAAAAACCTTGTAACCATAACGCAATACTCGGTGTCTGATATTTTTCGTGAACAGTACCGGCTCGACGTAGAAATAATTTATCTTTCGCCATTGCGTAATATACTCTTGCGTTGG
>JANYDV010000326.1 GCA_025363505.1 Bacteroidota bacterium | reverse complement strand
TCATTTTTTGTTACACGGCTCCGGAGTAATTGTTCAAACGCCATTCTCAATGAGTAGGGCTTGCGCTTTTCGTACATTTCATTGAGCCAATGCAAATGTTTTTCTTTGAACTTGATGAGTGTCAGCGTCGGCTCGCCGGTGTTGATATCACGTGCGGCGCGCTCCCAGTAGAAGGTGTGATCTTTACTCTCTTTGTTGTGACGCTCTAAGCCAGCGAGAATTTCAATAGCACGAAACTGTGCGGACTGGAATCCGCTTGTCGAACCAAATGCTTTTCTAAATTCCATAAACGCATCGGTGCTGAGACCATCAATAAGAATATCAAAACTTTGCGTTAAGAATTTCATAATGCGATTTGCACGCGAAGCCGATTCAATGGCTGTTGCAATATCAGCAGGTTCTTTCAAAAGCGCTTGCACGCCGTGTTCAAGTTCGTGCAATGCAAGTCGGAACCACAACTCGGTTTGCTGATGATACATTAAGAATGTCAGCTCGTCATGATAGTCGGTCAATGGATGCTGAAGCGTGAGTAGGGTCTCAACATTAATATAATCATCGTAGGTCATTTCGCTGCGAATGGCAGCACCCTCGATGTAATCGCCGGTACGATCACCGTAACGAGCAACAAGTTTAGCGAGAGCGGATTCTAAATTTGTGGTAGGTTTCATTATTAAAAAAATTAAAAATCTCTGACTGCTAATTCTTTGATCTGCTCACGAATGACTTTAACACCCATATCGATTTCTTCTTTTCCGATATTGAGTGCCGGGCGGAAACGGATCGAGCGGTCGCCGCAACCAATGATCACAACGCCTTCGTCATAACATTTTTGTCGAAGTACATCGCGCATTTGTGCTTCGGCTACGGTGAAGGCGCACATCAGCCCCATACCACGTGGGTTCGAGACTACGTTTGGAAATTCTTGCGCTAAGCCTTTGATCTCTTGCAACAGATAATCGCCAACGTTTCGAGCGTTCTCGACCAAATGTTCGTCGCGAATAATCTCAAGATACTTTTGTGCACGTACCATATCAATCAAATTTCCGCCCCAAGTAGAATTGATACGGCTTGATTTCATAAATACATTATCGTGCACTTCGTCAATTCGTTTTGAAGCAAGCAAACCGCAGACTTGCATTTTCTTGCCGAAGGTCATAATGTCGGGCTTTACGAAATGCTCATGCGCCCACATCTTGCCGGTCAAGCCAAGTCCTGTTTGGACTTCGTCATAGATGAGGAGTGCATCATTTTCGTCGCAGAGATTGCGAATAGTCTGGTGGAAACGCTCAGAAAAATGATTGTCTCCGCCTTCGCCTTGAATTGGCTCGATGATGATCGCGGCGATCTGATCGGGATAATTCATAAACGCTTCTTTCATTTGCTTCAAAGCGCGATCTTCGGCTTCTTGCGCTTTGGTGACATTGTCGCCGGTCTGCGGATAGAAGAGATAAGGCGCATCAATACGAGGCCAGTCTTTGAATTTCGGAAAATACAGTGTCTTGACGGGGTCGGTATTGGTCAGCGAAAGGGTATAGCCATTGCGCCCATGAAAGGCATGGCTAAAGTGCATTATCAAATGTCCGCGCTCTTGAGTATAGCCTTTCAGGAAATTTTTGCGTACTTTCCAGTCAAATGCTACTTTTAGAGCATTCTCGACGGCGGCACTGCCGCCTTCAATTAAGAATAGATGGGGAAGATAGTCAGGAATGGCAACCTGTGCAAAGGTCTCGGCGAACTCCGCCATCTCAACTGAATAGGCATCGGAACTTGATGGCTTGTTTATCGCGGCGGTGATGATGCGCTCATGAAATTCGGGGGTCATCATCGCCGGGTGATTAAGCCCAACGGGACCAGAAGCAAAAAAAGTAAAGAAGTCTAAAAATCGTTTCCCGGTGCGAGCATCATAGATGAAGTTGCCTTGCGACTTTTTGAGATCAACGACCAAGTCGAAGCCATCGACAAGCATGTGCTTAGCAAGAATCTCATGGACTTTGTCGGGAGCGATATGTAGCGATGAACGCGACTGGGTATTGAGCTGATGAGCAATTTCGTTAGTGCTCCTTACTTCAACGACATTATTTTTTGACATTGAGCCGCCCTTTCTTATAGATTGCAACAACTTAAAGACTTTAGCTAAAGTAAATTCTGCCTTAGAATTTACTCGTTTTTTTTGACCGTTTTAGTAACAAGAAGCATAGAGTAATCGTTTGCTATGCTCATAATGACAGCACAGCCAACAGCAGTTTACCATTCTCGGTCCAAGATTAATCTCGGTCTTGAAGTACTTTCTAAAAGAAAGGATGGGTATCATAATATTAATACCCTTTTTTATAGACTTGATTCGCCTTCGGATATTCTCCGGGTCTCAGTCTCGAATACCTTTCAACTATCGGTAAATGACCTTTCGGTTGCCAATGATTCATCGAATCTCATTGTGAAGGCAATAGAACGGTGTTCGCAGTTAAAAGCCATTGCTTTGCCGGGGATTGAAATCAGTTTAGAAAAGTATGTCCCTATTGGTGCAGGGCTTGGAGGGGGATCGGCTGATGCGGCAACTGCCATTGAGATTTTTTCAGATTGGGTAAGCCCGCTCACCCCAAAAGAGAAATTTGAGATCGCCAGAAGTATCGGCGCGGATGTTCCGTTTTTTTTGATGCATAGCTATGCCGCGTTAGCTTCGGGTATTGGGGATGTACTTATTCCGATCGACTTTAAGCTAAACTACCCAATGGTACTGCTTAAACCAAAGACGCTCTCGATACCGACTGACAAGGCATATCAAATGATAGAGCTCTCGAATGAGAAAAAAGCAACAGACCTCTATATGGCGACACAATTGCCGATAGAAGAATGGGACGGGCTGATTAGAAATGATTTCGAAGAAGTGGCATTTACAATCGAGCCATCGCTGGCGCATATAAAAGAACGTCTGATTTCATCAGGGGCAACATTTTCATTAATGAGTGGAAGCGGGAGTGCATTCTTCGGAATCTATCAAACGCTCGAACAAGCAACAAAGGCATACGAGATGTTTCGAGCAGAGACTACTCTTGAAGTATTTATCAATAATAATGAATAATAATTAACCGCGTTTTGCAAATACTTATGATTAAACTATTGCAATTTGCATAACATCGGAACGAGAAAAACGTATATTTGACGGCAAATACTTTGGTACGATTCTTTCACATAGACGCATTAGCAAACATGATTTGCTTGTTGAAACCATTTATTAACTATTGTTCATAACCTTATGAAGAACATACTTATAGCCGCTTTTATAATAACGACATCAAGCTCGCTTTTTGCTCAAGCGTCCGAACCCCCGAAGCGCGATGGATTGAATCTGACGATTTATAATTCAAATCTCGGAGTTGTTCGCGATGTCCGACTTTTTGATTTGAAAAAGGGAATGAGCGAAATAAAACTTCAGGATATTTCAGCCCAGCTTGACCCAACGACGGTCAAGATTACTTCGCCAAAACATCCCGGGCAGATTAATCTTATTGAGCAGAACTACCAGTATGACCTTGTCAATCAGGCAACGCTGTTACAGAAATACATCGATAAGAAAGTAGTCGTGACTGATGATAAGCGTAATGTAACTGAAGGTGTTTTGCTTTCGGCTGAAGGTAATTTCCTGACCTTACAGACTTCTTCGGGTATTGTAATGCTGACGGGTAATTCCTCGCAGATCAGCGTTCCGACATTGCCCGAAGGCTTGCTGACGCGACCGACATTAGTATGGCAATTAGCCTCCAATGGGGGATATACCAATGAGCCACTTGAGGTGACTTATCAAAGCACGGGTTTGAATTGGCACGCTGAGTATATTGTAGCTCTTGCAGATGATGATAAATCGCTCGATCTTTCAGGTTGGGTGTCGCTTGAGAATAATAGTGGAGTCACATATCCTGATGCTCATTTGAAAGTAGTAGCAGGCTCGATTCATAGAGCACAAAGACCCCAGCAATATGAAACTCGTGCTTACGCAAAAGCAGGAATGGCAGATATGGCAGCACCTGAACAATTTGAAGAGCGCGGAATGTTTGAGTATCATCTCTATGATCTGGGGCGCACGAC
>JANYDV010000311.1 GCA_025363505.1 Bacteroidota bacterium | reverse complement strand
CTTTGATACACAGAATCGGAATGGTCGAATTCGGCTATTCCGATTTTGTATTTTAGGGCGTCTATCTCAGTTGCTCTTGAGCCTTCGCCTCCTACGCGAAACGTCAGAGGTACAACTCTGTACTACACCAGTGTTTATAGTTGACTTGGTTGGTTGTTTTATGGCATTATCAGGGATTTGTCTTCTATGGGTTCGTTGTTGCTTTCTTGCAATATCGTATTGATGTTGCCCGCTTAAAGCGTTTCTCAAAGCGAGAAATATATTTGTACAGAAGCGGCTGTACTAAAGAGATCATTCACCAATACTCAAATAACGACGTATGGCACTACAGATCAAAACATTTCGCATCAGTGATAGCGCAAGTGAAGATGCAGTCAATTCATTTCTTGGCGGCAAGCGTGTTCATCACTGGGAAGCCTCCTATACCGGCGATCCCGCGCTCGGCAGTTGGAATCTCTTCGTAGCTTACGAAGAAGATCATCGCCGGATGATGGAGCCTCGTCACCAAAACCAGCAACCGCTCCGGAGCCGACCGGAGATCAAGAAAACTCCGCGTATCGAACAGGCACCACCGGAGATTGCATCCGAGTTGATGCCACTTTATGAAAATATTCGGAAGTGGCGAAATCAAGTGGCACGAGAAGAGAAGATCAAACCATACTTACTCTTTAATAATAAACAGCTCGAAGAGCTTGTAAAAACTCCGCCGTCTGATCTTCCGGCATTAAAAACTATTGCTTCGGATATGACCGAAGAGCATTTCGGTAAATACAGTAATCAACTATTAGGGTTGATTTCCGCCGCATCAAGTGCTCCGACAACAGCATAATTTCTAACGAAAAAAGCGTGCCTCGAAGTGCAAAAACACTCTGAGGCAGCGCTTCGATCGTTGTCCTTCTTGTCATCACTCACCCGGGGTAAGCCGGGCTTATGGAGGTGAGAGAGTATATGTGTTGTGTCGTGGAATTCATAAACTCTGCGACAAAAATACCTTACGAAAGTTACGTTTGTATTACCGAACGATAAAGAAATGAATCAAGAAGCCTACCCGGAACACTTTCTTTCAACGCACAACCTTCGAGAGCCTGAGACAGTATCTTTGTTGCTGGCACATGTCCCGATGGATGCTACGGTGCTTTTTGATCTTTGCTTCCAAGCGTCGTTTGCTTCACGAATATTTGCAATCATTCAGCGTGAAGGTTCAGCAATTCAAGGCTATGAACGGATGCAACAGTCTCTCGCCGAATCCGTACAAACCATCATGAGACTTTTACAACAGCTTGAGTCGGAATATCGGCTTGATCTCAAACTCGCAAAGTCAAAAGTCCCAATAGCACTGATCGAAGATCTCGCATTATTAAAACAATGGATGAATGTTCATAGACATCAATGAGCGAAGTAAGATTATTATATAGAGATCACTTACGAATTCCCGCAACCCTTGAGGAGTTGCAACACGTCTATTCTTGGGCTGAAGAACATTTTATACAGGTTGGCATAGATGAATCTCGACGTTTTGATATAATGCTTGCCCTGAGCGAAGCTGTTACCAATGCTATAAGACATGGCTCATCGGAATTGCATAATGCTACTGTGGATATTGAAGTAGAAGTAACGACAGAAACTGTTACTCTGACCATTAAAGATCGCGGCACGGGGTTTGACCCTGACGAATTGCCTGACCCGACACATGAACATAATCTCTACATACCCAATGGCAGAGGAGTGTATCTTATCCGTACGCTTGCCGATGATGTTCATTTCAATTTTTCCTCAGATGGGACATCGATTACCGTAAACTTCCGATTGCAATAATTTATTGATCTCGCCCGGCTAGGAAGAGTAGCATCGGTATTGCTACTTCAATTTTCTGTAATAAAATATTTGGCAAGTCAACGCTAGTAAGGTCAGCTTTGGTTAGGGGTGAGTTGTAGAGAAATTCTTTTAACTTAAGCCACTGCGAGGCAGGGTGGTCTTCGGCAAATCCTTTTGGCATACGAATCAACGAAGCGCCGGTGATCCCTGCCGGAAATTCCTTCCGAAAAATTTTAGCAGTATTTAATTGCTCGAAACGCTTATAATTATTTGCTATTCTTGTACGAATGGCTTTTAAGAATTGTGGTGTAGGTCCATAAGCTCCGCCTCCGAAGTAGCAAGAAATATCTGCCATACCCTTTGGCTCCATCCCCATATACATACCAGCCCATTCTTCATCGGCAAGATTATTTAATCCAAAGACAATACCGATATGCGTTTTGTAGGGTGCTTTGTTCTTTGAAAATCGTATGTCACGATTGATACGAAATAGTGACCGACGGAGATCAGCATCAAGCGGAATATTTTCAGCAGCAAATATCGAAGCCATCGCCGTTACTAATGTTTTACTGGGCTCTCGTAAGACCGTTTCATATTCACTACGATTTGCGTCAAACCATAATTTATTGTTATTGTTTTTAAGATGATGCAAAAATTTGAACGTCGCTTTCGTGTAGCCTTCAAACGGCGGAGCCGGCGGCGGAATATCCAAGAAGATCGGCTGCTTTTTCATTAGCGAATGCGTTTAAAGATCATCACCCTGTCGATCGAATCAACAAGAGTAAATTTGGCACCATGATCTTCGGCAGATTTAATCATAGGCAAAGCGATCTCAGGCCAATCGGCAACATAATCTAGATTACGTTTGATAATATATGCTCCAATATCGTGACGTTGTCTGGCTTGCAAGGCTTCAAAATTTACTTTGCCGTCGAGATTGACGATATTGGATGCGAAATATCCGGATGTCCCGGTTTGCTCCATCCCGATAGTCTCATTCGGATGTTGTTGCGCCCACAACCCGGTGAGGTAAAGATCACGAACTCCTGTTGTTACATAATAGTAAACATAGCGCGAAGCGCTAAAGCCGACCGCGCAAAAAGCAAACAGTATGAGCACTCGTTTGGCAATGGAAGGTTTTACTGAGTGATACTTTCGATAGTGTGTGATCAACACGGGGACCGAGGCGATAAAAATCAGGAGCCAAAGAATTCTCGCAGGATGAAAATATCGAGGTAGGAAATGCGGTGCACCAAAGAAAAACACGTAGTAGATTATTAATACTGTGCTCATCAATGCTAAGGGTAACAATGGTGAGAGGTCATAATCACGACGTAGAACAGTGAGAAGGGAATATCGGCGAAAGATCCATACAACGATTGTCATCATCAGGATCATCCAGAAATAATGAAACCACGCCGGAAGATCGTAATTAGGCAAAAAGAAGAATACACTCAGAATATCTCCGATGACTATTGCTCCGCGTCGAAGATTTTCCGCCAGCACATCTTCCATTGATTCAGAAATGCCGCTTTGTGGCATAATATTTCCGAATGTTCTTAGATTATAAATCCACCACGGGCATGAAACAAGAAATGCCGTCGCTCCTGTAAATGCCGCACTCAGCACACCGCCAAGTCTATAACGAAAGAGTTCGTACCCACAAATAGCTATGACCAAGAAGACTGCATCGATACGTGCTAGCACAGTAAAGCCCAATAAAACACCAAGACCAAACCATTGGAACAGCGCAGGATTGCGACCATTATATCTCAATCGCGCGTAATAATAAATGCTCGCAAGCAGGAATGTTGCATAGACCCCTGTTTCGAGTCCGTTAGCATTATGAACAAATATCGAATAAAGAAATGTCCAAAGCCATGCCGCAACAATAGGAGGTCGAAGCCACACATTTTTTTCTTCTGTCTCTCTTCGTACGAGTAATAACATCAATTTCGCAATGAAATACACTCCGATGGCATCAAAGATTGCGATAAGAATAAAACACAATCGTATCGCCAAGAGCTTATCACCATTTGCCATTGCAAAAAACGGAACATATAAATATGTTACCAGTGGCTGAATACCATTAGTCGGATGAATGCCATCAGCTGTTAAGCCGTCACCATGAGCAAGATGTTCACTGACAGTAAAGAGATAGAATGCGTCGTCGTTGAAGGGGCGTGTGGCAATTCTCCACTCCGGTCTGAAGGCAAGTGCAAGACGAGTAACGATCGTCAGGATAATGAGGATGCGAAGCACACGACGCTCCTGCGGAACAAATGACCGAAGGCTCATATCTTTCCTTCAAGGAGTTTGCCGAGCGCCGCGCGAGCGCGATGGAGATGGACTTTGACAGTCCCCATCGGGAGATTCAGTTTTTGGGCAATCTCATCATATTCGAGATCGTCGTTATGGCGTAGTTTGATAATCCTACGATAATTTTCGGGCAATTTTTCAATTGCTTCTTCGATGAGTTTTGTCCGCTCCGCTGTTAAAAGAATATCATCGGGTACCCATGATTCATCACTGAGTTCAAGATCTTTTCCTTCGTCATCGCCTTGACGACCATCACCGCCCGATGGGTTGTTGCTAATCGAAAACATTGAGAGCCTACGTCGGCGCAGATGATCAATGGAATGATTGGTGGCAATGCGATAGAGCCATGTGCTAAACGCATATTCTTCGGAATAGGAATCGAGATGAGTCAGTGCTTTGGTTAATGCTTCCTGAACCAGATCTTCTACTTCATCGCTCGATGCATTGCGGACAATGGGGCGGATAAGCCGCTCGATACCACGTTTATGACGTTTGACAAGCTCCGCATATGCGCGCTGATCACCCGTTCGGGCGCGCCGTACCAGCATTTTATCTTCCATTTGTCGTTCTGTAGTCTCCTTAACCTTTTTCACAGGCTTTTCTTCTGCTACAATAACAGATTTCGGAGCTACGGTGGGTTGCTTTTTG
>JANYDV010000298.1 GCA_025363505.1 Bacteroidota bacterium | reverse complement strand
TATTATAGGGTCTTTTTCAAGGAGTGATCTGAAGGTAATATGCGCATCTTTGCCCTCAGCGGCAAGCTCCCATACTTTCATAGCGTTGCCCTGGACGATTTTGTAACTTTCTTCTCGTGAAAGCCCGCTTTTGGCAAGCAGCAGCATTACCGGTTGCGAAAAGACCAACCCACGGGTGAGGTCAAGATTTCGCTGCATTGCTTCGGGATAGATATACATCGTCTCAATTGTTTTGGTCATCAAGAACAGCATATAGTCAAGGGTGATCGTAGCATCGGGTCCTATCACACGTTCGGTCGAGCTATGGCTAATATCGCGCTCGTGCCAAAGTGCCACATTTTCCATTGCTGTTGCGGCGTATCCACGAAGCAATCGTGCTAAACCGGTCACACGCTCCATGGTAATAGGATTGCGCTTATGTGGCATTGCCGAAGAGCCTTTTTGTCCTTTCGAGAAAAATTCTTCTGCCTCGCGAACTTCTGTGCGTTGCAAATGTCGTAGCTCGATCGCCAGTTTTTCGAGACTTGCACCGACAAGTGCAATGGTCGTAAAATATTCAGCGTGACGGTCGCGCTGGATTATTTGAGTCGAGATCGGTGCCGGAGTTAAGCCCAATTTGGTACAGACATATTCTTCAACGCTTGGATCAAGATGTTCAAATGTCCCGACAGCACCGGAAATTTTTCCTGCCGAAATCGTTTGAACCGCATGAGCCATTCGTTCGCGGCAACGGGTTATCTCTGCGTAAAATACCGCAAGCTTTAAACCAAATGTTAACGGCTCGGCATGAATGCCATGGGTTCTACCGATACACGGAGTATATTTATGCTCACGAGCACGTTTGCCCAAAGCAGCGATTAATAAATCTATCCCCGTAAGGAGGCGTTCGCCCGCTTGTTTGCACTGAACCGAAAAAGCGGTATCAACGACATCGCTCGAAGTCATTCCTAAATGAATGAATCGTGAGTCGGGACCGACATATTCCGCAACATTCGTCAGGAATGCGATTACATCGTGCTTCGTCTCTTCTTCAATTTCAAGCACACGATTAGTCTCGAACCTCGCTGTTTTGCGAATACCCGCTGTCGTACCACTCGGGATAATCCCAAGCGTTTCCTGCTGCTCACAAGCCAGCAATTCTATTTCGAGCCAAATCTTGAATCGGTTCTCGTCAGTCCAGATTGCCCCCATTTCGGGGCGGGTGTAACGTTGGATCATAGTAGTGGTGTCATGCTTTCAGTATTGAATCAAAATTCTGCAAATCTCCAAATCACATAAACACGCAATAATGACAATTCGGTCATCAATCATTACTGTTGCGGTGGTGCTATTCTCGATTTCTCTCGTTCGCTCGGCGGGTTGGCGGCAATAATCTCGTCCTTGATCGAGAGCATATATACTTTTGCGGCTTCGTAATCGTTAGCGATGATACCATCAAGTATGGCATTCTCGACGGCAGTCTTAATTAAACCAATTGTTTTTGATGGTGGCATCCCCGTGATTTCCATAATTTCTTCACCACGCACCGGCGACTGAAACGCGCGCATTTGGTCTTTTTCTTCAACCTCCTGCATCTTGCTCCAGACCTGATCGTAATTGCTCTGATACTTTTTGCTGAGCTTTGGGTTTTTCGAAGTGATGTCTGCTCGGCAGAGTGTCATCAAATCTTCTATCTCCTCACCGGCTTCAAAGAGCACACGTCTAACAGCACTATCGCCGACACCTTCATCTACCAATGCCATTGGGCGCATATGTAAGCGCACTAATTTCTCGACATACTTCGCCGCATCAAGCGGCAATTTCATTCGACGAAAAATCTTCTCGACCCAACGAGCACCGACAATATCGTGTCCATAAAACGTCCAGCCATATCCTTCGCGAAAAGATTTTGTGCGAGGTTTTGCAACATCGTGCAGCAATGCCGCAAAACGGAGCCATACGTTATCGGTCATCTCAGCCGCATTATCAACGACACGCATAGTGTGCTTAAAAACATCTTTATGAGCATACTCTTGCACACCGACACTTACAAGATCCACTCCCGAAAGATTTGCGACTTCGGAAAACACAAGATTGAGCAACCCGGTATCGAATAAAATATTAATACCCAGACTCGGTCGGCGCGAATCAAGTATTTTCATAAACTCATCGGTGATGCGTTCTTGCGAAACGATCGAAATGCGTTCGCGCATTTCCTGCATTGCTTCCAACGCTTCGGGTACGATCATAAACTCAAGTTGAGCGGCGAAACGTGCGGCGCGCATCATGCGGAGCGGATCATCTTCAAACGTGACTTTCGGATCAAGCGGAGTGCGAAGGGTTTTTACTTCAAGATCGAGCAATCCATGATATCGATCAATGATTTCACCGAATGTGTTAGTATTTAAACTTGCTGCCAGCGCATTAACCGTAAAATCACGACGTGCAAGATCATCTTCGAGCGTGCCTTCTTCGGTGATTGGCTTGCGTGAAGTGGAGCGGTACGACTCTTTCCGTGCACCAACAAATTCCAATTTGACTTCGCCAATCTCCACCATTGCAGTGCGAAATTTTTCAAACACGGCAAGATGAGAATCCGGAAATTCTGCCGCAACACGTTTTGCAAACTCGACACCATCACCAAGCACAGTAATATCAATATCGCGATCATTGCCACGACCAAGCAAAGCATCACGGACAAATCCGCCCACGACGTATGCTTCAATCTCGGCAGCATCGGCTATTTGCCCGACAGCAAAGAGCAATGGCTCGGTGATATGTAAGTTTATTCTATTCACGCGCCGTTTTCAACGTTTGCAAAGCGAGAGGGTTCCGCATTATCTCAACTCCATCTAATCTCGCTGATAGGTGTGGCGAAAGTGGCTGTTGCAATCTATAAGCCACGCGAAAAATTGTATGCAAAAATTGTATTCGATCTTCATCGGTCTCACCCATTCCCAAAATTCCGCCACAACAAACTGACAGCCCGCTACTGCGAACATTTTCTAATGTACGAAGCCTGTCTTCATATTCGCGAGTACGAATTATTTGACCATAAAACTACTCGGAACTATCGAGATTATGATTGTAGGCAGTCAAACCTGCACCTTTCAATTTCTCAGCTTGCGGCTTACTCAGCATTCCGAGAGTTGTGCATACTTCCATATTAAGCGAACGGAGTCTAAGGTAATCATACAACAATTAACATTCCCAAGGTTACAGGGTTCCAATCGTTAATACTCCGAATATTCATCCGTGCTGTTTGTGGCTATCTCCGCTTGAGGTACTTCTACCTCGATCATCCCATTATGAACACGAATGGGATAGATTGGTATTCTCGGACCATTGCCCGGATATGTCAGTTCACCGGTTCTTAGGGAAAATGTCCATGAATGCTCGATACAGGTGATTTCTTCATCAAACACTAAACCATTCTCCATCGAAACTCCCTGATGAGGGCAGATCGCTCCACAACTATAAAGCGTGGTGCCATCACGCACTACGAGCAATTTTTTACCTTGAATATGACAGCAAAGAATCCCATTTTTTTGAAACTCAGATTCTTCAATGATCGGCTCCCACATACGTATATTTGTCCTGAAGGGTTGTATAACAAACTGATCTACTGAATAGGCTCCGAAACTTATGTTTTTCGACTGGAATTAGTAAGTTAGAAAACTGAACATTCTAAAAAAATAAGCCGTAGTTTTTTATTTTAACATGTATCCAATAATGGATCTATTTAAATTATTCAAATTTACATAGCCAGTGTAAGCTGAACCAAAGCCCCTAAAATGAACATTATAAAAATAACCGATACCTGCGTCGAAAAACCATTGCACCTCGCAAGTATCATTTTGCGTAAATCCAGGACCGATCCGTGATATGATAGTTGTCTCGTCTATTGCTATTTGTGGACCACCCAATGAGGGGTAGTTAGGGTCTTTAATTGGGTCGATGTATCTTCTGCCCAAATTATCGGATGCAACGATATGAATTCCACCTATTACACTATCAAGAAGCAAAAAATCCACACTCGTTTGTTCTTCGACGGAAGATCTACTCTTTATAGGAAAAGTAAGCCACTTAAAAACAGGTGAATCTAAGAATAAGGAAACATCACCATCGGATTCATAATTTATGTATTGATCTGCTTGTATATTATTCGTTTGGTCTGTATAAAGTATATGCGTTACATTTGACTTCCCAAATTTTATTAAACCAGTTTCGAGGACTAAGTCATTTGTTGCAATGACTGAATCAGGGAAAGGCAAGCGATTTTTATTAAAGGGTGTGTTCGTAAATGAGAATGCGCTCCCAACTTTGGGTTGATTAACATTAAAAACTAAATGCTCTGGTGCAGTTTGGCACCCGAGATAAGACAAAAAAAGTAAAAAGAAGATGCAGCGTTTTGTGAATATTTTCCTTTTCATATTATTCCCTTTAATATTTCTCGCTTAATCCAACAAAACGTAGTCAAACTAAGATTCTGATTGTTTTTTTCAGCATGGTGTATTAAACTGCGAGAAGTACCAACAATCATCAATAACTTTTCGCGATACAGGCGGGGGATTTTTCGGATCTTGCCCATTGCAGCATGGTACCCCAAGATCGCGTACATCCACATCAGAACCTGGAAAAAATACGTCATAACTCGGGAAAGAATTCCATTTCCCATGGCTACAATCACAGAACCAACCACACTGTGCGCAAGTTGGGCATGTTGAGCCTATAACTGACGAACCCTTTGGAGGTGCACAGTCAAGAGTGGTTCCTGGGCAACAGCCTAATTTTTTCGGGTTTGTCTTCAAATCCGAACCATTATCATAAGCTTTTCCTAATAGTTTACCATTAGCATCGTATTTACATTTATATTCACAAGCATAGCAATTTTCCTGAATCCCGTGCATATTTACTTCTTTGCATAAGTCTCTACAAGGTTTTTTATAATTTCCATTATCTTTGTCTATTCCAGAAGAATATGTCAGGCTTTTGGGGTCGAGAAATGTAACGACGACGAATTCAGCAAGACCAACTTCAGCAACAAAATAACAAGGACTTACAACCACTATAGCATTCATGATAGAGAGCTCCTGTGATGATCTCATCTCAGGAGTTTTTTTTTGAGAGAACGTTTTTTTGTCATCTTGCGTATCTTTCTCTTGCAGTCATTACTCACCCCATCCCTCTTCTGACTGTTTGTTGTGTTGTCATCGGGAAAATATCATTAAAAGAGAACTGACCATGGGTACATTATTATTTCGTTTCTTCTATTGCTCTTTGGTAATAGTCATATTTACTTCCGGTTCGATTCGTGCGCAAAGCGATTATAATATCGGCACGGTTACGGTGAAAGAAATATGGGTGGACCCGATAAACGGCAAAGACGTAAATAATGGCACCACTCGTGCACTTGCCTATAAGACCTTGAACTTCGCAATGGCAAATGTGCCCTCACTGTCGCCATTTACAACAACAGGCTACAAGATTATGCTTGTTGCAGGAGACTACCCGGGTGATGACTCCCCACCGACATATTCTTCTTACGAAGGTACATCAAAATTTCCCTTGATCATCCAAGCGGCTGATGGCGCAGGAACAGCAAAGCTACCGTCAATGACAATCAGCGATTGTAGCTACTTCTATTTGATCGATTTGATAATCGAAACGACCAGCGGTGCTGATGCGATCGGTTGCTCTGGAAGCAATCACATCCTTATTCGTCATTGTACTATTAATGGACAAGACACCGGAAAGATATTACTTTCACAGAATACTCTCAGTGTGACCGGCAGTCAGAATTGTTATATCGAAGATTGCAACATTACAAATGCTTATGGAGCAAATCTGTATGTTTCAGGCTCTCAACATTGTCAGATCATACGCTCGACATTACAAAATTCCTCTGCCGATGGCATCGCCATCGATTATGGTTCTGCAGATATTATGGTGGCTCGCAATGTTATTCGTTCTACGACAAAGAATGCGGTCTACATTGGCTCGAACGGAGTTGCAGCCCTCGATGGCTTCTCACTGCCATGGGTGCATTATGATGCGTACGCCATACGGGTGATTAATAATGTTATTTCCCAATGTGATAGTCAAGCATTTGTTTGCAACGGCAGCTATGATATTTTATTCGCCTATAACACACTCTATAAAGTAGGTGGCTATGCACCGTCGCTCATCAGTCTTGGCTTGGGTAAACGTACCTGCAGTGCTCTCGATCAGCAACCAACCTGCAAAGAATATCTCGACTCCGGTGCCTGGGGCACCGTCCATACATATAACACCGATGACGATGTTGCATGGATACCAAATACCCATCTCTATATTTATAATAACGTATTCTACAACCCGACAGGCTACGAAACAACTTCGAGTCAGTTCGTCTTTGACGCACCGAAGCAAGCCCTCTTGCATGCATCATGCCCAAAGCCCGCCAATACTGATAACGATCTTCAGATCAAAGGAAATATCATTTGGAATGGCAGTGTCTCAAAACCACTTGGCATCACTGCTACTTCAGGGGCACAGCCATCGAACCCAACCTGCAATGCAACACTTATTAATTCCGGCAACAGTATTCATAAACAAGAGCCGCTCTTAGCCAATCCTGAGAACAACGATTTCCACCCTGCAACCGGAGGAGCTATTGTGAATGCTTCAGTCTTCCCGATTCCTGATTTTACCTGGAGCGATCTGCCGAATAAACCGAAAGAACCACTGGTCGCACTTCCAAATACTATTGCAACTGACTTCGACGGTGCATCGCGTACAAACATTTTTATACCGGGCGCATTTACCTCATCAAAGAATGACGTTCGCCTAACAACTTCGTTGTCGTTTGCCGTTGGCAATCCCACACCAAACCCATCAGCAACTCGAAGCACCATCAACTTCTCAATCACCGAACGTTCAGCACTTGATGTTGCTGTCTATGACTTACTCGGAAGAAAGCTGACGACAATTGCCTCGGGTAGTTATGATATGGGTTCATATTCGATTGAATGCGAAACAGCCGCACTCCCTAACGGAGTCTATTTCGTTCGCTTCGAAGCCGGTGGTAATATCACGACAAAACAGCTCGTCGTCTCACATTGATGTATTCTTAAGGGGCACGTCCAACGTGCCCTTGTTATATTCTGCGTTTTTTGGAATGTTCCGACACCTATTTGGTGTACTATAAGTATATGAAATCGGTACTAACATTTCTTTTTCTGGCAATGATGGTTTCGGAGCCGTTTGCTCAGACGTATAAAGACCATCAGATCGTCTTCGCCTCAATTGCGTCCGGGGCGATCACTCCGACTAAGCCATTCACGCTCGGTATTCATCTGAAGATGGAGCAGGGCTGGCATACCTATTGGAAGAACCCGGGCGACGCAGGCTTGCCTCTGAGCGCCGAGATTCTTGATGCACCAAACCTTAGTGCAGGCGCACTCCGTTTCCCGACACCTCATAAGATCGGCACCAGTGATATTGTCACCTATGGTTACGAAGAAGAAGTAGTCTATACTCTTCCGGTACGGCTACTTTCGGGCATTGTACCCAAACACTTCCGCATTAAGCTTAATTGGCTTGTCTGCAAAGATGTCTGTCTGCCGGCGGCAACCACGCTCGACTTCTATCTCGATTCACTCACAAGCGATCGAGTGAAAGACGACCAAAAACTTCTGGACCGTTGGACGGCTCGCTTACCACAACCGGGTTCAGGTTTCAATCTCGATAAAGCCGCCGCGACATATACTTTTAACAAAGACGGCAGCATACAAGTATTTGCAAAATTTTTCGAGATAGTCTCCGGTATCATTACCGATTTTTTTCCGGATGCCTCAGATGATTTTACTATCGACCTCGCCTCGATAAAAGTAACCGATGAAGGCATATCAATGTCAATGACGCCAAACAAACCCGGCACCGTACCAACGCATCTTTCGGGTATTGTGATGATCGGCACCAGTGGCTACGAAGTTGATATCCCTGCCGCGAAACAGTAACATACACTGTTCGTAATAATAGTTTTTTATCAATCTAAGAATAGGAACAATGGTTATGAAATTCTGGACTATCGCTACTCTATTATTGGTCAGTGCTTCGTTTATTGTCGCACGACCTATCACCGTCACTGTCGGCAACCCTGCCCCCGATTTCTCT
The DNA here is from genome assembly GCA_025363505.1 of Bacteroidota bacterium. GTDB lineage: Bacteria > Bacteroidota > Ignavibacteria > Palsa-1295 > Palsa-1295 > JAFDZW01. The sequence goes on along the minus strand of JANYDV010000298.1, from coordinate 4,932 downwards.
CTTCAAAATCTTGAAGGCAAGACCATCAAGCTTTCCGATTACAAAGGTAAGATCGTCGTGCTCGAATGGATCAATCCGGGATGCCCGTTTGTCAAAGGTCATTACAGTAGCGGAAATATGCAATCCATTCAAAAAGAGATGACAGCCAAAGGTATAGTGTGGCTGACGATCAACTCGACCCGTCCCGATCATCCCGAAGCATACAATGCCACCAAAAGCAAAGCAATCCTCGGTGAGTGGAAATCGAATGCAACCGAGAACTTGATGGACGAAGACCGCACCGTCGGGCACCTCTTTAATGCAAAAACGACTCCGCATATATTTGTCATCGGCACTGATGGTATGCTTCGCTACAGCGGTGCAATCGATGACGACCGCTCGGTAGATGGTGGAAAGAAAGCAACTGTCAACTACATCCGCCAAGCTGTGGGTGAGATCATGACCAACAAAGAAGTCTCCGTGACCACAACAGCACCATACGGTTGTTCGGTAAAATATTAAACGATTGTGTCAATCGGGTGGCTTTCCGTGATCGGGCATAGCTGTTCCGGAGCCTTATATACACTCCGGGCAGTGGAAGAATGATATTGCATCCCGTGGGTTGAGAGAAATCAATCTCACCCAATTATGTTTTTATTTACACTTCCAAACAACGACAATGAAATACTTTTGCTTTTGCATTGTACTACTACTAATTTTTTTGCGCTCAAGTGGGGCTTCAACACCACATTGGACAAAGGTCAGTGTATCTGTTGACTCATTAAATCCCAGTAGTCTCGTTTTTTTTGATAGCCTTCATGGCTATTTGGGTGGCTTCATTCCGCATGACAGTCATGTGTTGGCAACTCCCGACAGACGACAAATGCTTTGGTTTGAAACAACCAACGGTGGCAGAAGCTGGACTGCCTTAACAGATACGCTACTACTATCTGATTCCGGTAGTTATATACCCTTCCTTTTCCCTTCAATGCTGTTTCCATCGTTGATTGATAGGTTTATTTTTACCGGCAACTATAAAGGTAATTATGATGATATTCGAAGAATATTACACTCTAAAAATGCGGGGAAAAATTGGCAAATCGAGCAGGAATGGTCATATCCAAATTCCCACGCAACAGATGCACTATACTTTTTGAGTGCCTTGTCGGCATATAATCTATTTGCTTACAATGCTGATGATGGGCGAATATACCAGTCTTCTAATGGTGGCAGAACATTTCCGGTTCGCTATAGCGATACCACTTATAGAAATAGCATTATGCCATTCTACCCTCTGGATTCAAGCGTAGCACTCAGTTCAATTAGCCTCTGTCATAATGATCCTGTCCATTGGACAGTAACACTAAACAGAAATAGCAATAAAAAAATACCGTTAGGGTTACAAACACTTGTTACCAGCAATGCCGGAATAAAGTGGCAGACATACAATACCCCTATCCCACAAGAACGAAGTGCCTACCGTATAAACGGAACACTCCAAGCCATTCGTAATACTGCGACCGTCTTCTACTTTACAGGATATTACCGCGAAGGATTACGAGATGTGAATGTATATGAGAATTGGCTTCTGAGTACACCAATGTATGGTATTAACTACCTTTCGTCTTCAGATTATGGAGTGCATTGGGACTTTCATCGAGAATTCGGCAATAGCCGACGGGGCTACGAAGCTGTCGGAGAAAAGGAATTGTGGATGACCGTTGCAAACACCGACTCGCTGACCGAATACGACTATGCCCATAAAATTATTCATACACTTGACAATGGGGCAACATGGGAGGTAGACTCGACAACGCTCACCCAAGAAACAGAAAAATATGACGGTCGCATCGTTACTTTTAGTGACCCAAGACATGGCTGGATTGCCGCCATAGACCATACTAAGCATACGTATATCTATAGGTATGATGCTTCAGAACAAGGCAGCGAGTCTGTTGCTGAAGCGTCGTTAGAGTATAATGATTATTGTAAATTGTATCCAAATCCTGCCACGGAAGAATTATCTCTGCAAACATTGTGGTTTCAACAGATTAAGAAATTAGTTTGTTATGATATGCTTGGCAGACAGCATGATCTTAGTTATACCACCAACAATAACACCGCCAAATTGTCTGTCAAAAATCTGTTGCCCGGGTGCTATATTATAGAGGTAATCCATACTCAAGGCACCTACATGAGAAGATTTATTGTTCAGTAAAAAACGAGAACGTAACAACATAATTTCTCAATAACCATACTGGAACAGCTTCTTCTTCACCCGATTGGTGTGATTCGTACACCATTTACTGATAAATATTCTGCACCTCGCCAACCCGGTGACGAAGGCATCGTTGCTCGGGGGAAAGTTATTCTTGAGCGGGGGCATAATTTCGAGCAAGCTCTTGAAGATGTTGAAGGTTTCGAGAAAATCTGGTTGATCTATTGGTTTGACCGCAATGCAAACTGGAAGCCGAAGGTACTTCCGCCACGCGGCTCCAAAACAAAACGCGGCGTGTTCGCGACTCGTGCGCCACACCGTCCTAACCCTATCGGGCTTTCGCTTGTTACGTTAGTCGAGGTCAAAGGCAGGAATTTGATTGTCGAAGGTGTTGATATGCTCGACAAAACACCATTGCTTGACATCAAGCCATATCTTCCACAGTTCGAGTCATTTCCCGATTCAGCAGAAGGTTGGATAGGCTTAGAGAAAGAGCCTGCCAAGAAAATCTTTATTTATTCAGATACTGTAAAGACATTTTTCGCCACGGTTACGCCCACCGAAGAGCGCGACCTCCGGGCACACATCGAGCATCTATTACGCTACGAAATAGCCCCACATCGCTATAAACGTATCACCCTCTCCGAGAGCGGAGTCTATACCTTGGGATATAAATTCTGGCGTATTATCTTTCATACCTCTGAAAACGAAACGATTCACATTGAAGCGATTCACAATGTTGGCAAAGAGGCAAAAAAATAGTACCCTCGTCAAAAATTTCGTAAGTTTACAGTACTGTGAACACCAGAGCATTCCTGAAATGAGATAGTTTCCATTTCAGACGATCATCTTTCTACCACTTCGTCACGGAGGTGAGTATCCGGGGGTACACGATATGCCCCTGTCATTACCCGAGGACTCTGCTTCGAGTTGCCACAGTATTTTTTCACGGAACTACCACTCCCGTATTCGTGCTCATCTGAGACGCGAAATAGGGACAATCATATAGTACACTATGGCCACGATTAAAAAAAATTCCGTTGTCTCTGAGGAAACTCGCAGTGTTATTACTTCGATACGACGTTTGGTGCAATCGCTAAGGGTCGCTTCGCGTGACTCTGAAAAAAAGGTCGGACTCTCGGCGGCACAATTGTTCGTCTTGAAAAAACTTGCAGAAGAAAAAAATCTATCGCTCAATACTCTTGCCGATCGGACACTGACCCATCAAAGTTCGGTATCGGTGGTCGTCCAGCGCTTAGTCGAGAAAGGTCTTATTAACCGCGAGCGCTTCATCGATGATGGGCGTCAATTGGTACTGAATCTTACTTCAAAAGGCAAGAAATTGGTTGCCAAAGCTCCGCATGCACGTCAGGATTGGCTTATTGTAGCTCTCGAAACAATGACCACGAAGTCACGTCGCCAGCTTGACGATCGGCTCATCGAAATGCTGAAACTCTGCGGACTCGATCACAGCCCAGCCCCAATGCTCTTCAGTGATGTCGAAGGAGCAAAAAAACCAAAAAAGAAAAAAGCGAAGGCATAATATTCAATTCCTATGAATGCCTCTTTCCTCGGACTTCGTACATCAATTGTTCATGTTAAAGACCTCGATAAAGCCAAGATTTGGTACACCGAGGTATTCGGAGTTGCCCCTTATTTTGATGAGCCGTTTTATGTTGGCTTCAGTGTCAGCGGCTATGAATTTGGGCTTGATCCGAATATGAACAATATTATCAACGGCACCAATGCCGAAGTGTATTGGGGAGTGAATGATGTCGAGGCAGTTTACCAACGTCTGCTAGCACTCGGTGCAACGACGCACCATGCCCCGCAAGAAGTCGGTGGAGATATTATTGTCGCATCCGTTCTTGATCCGTTCGGGAATGTATTCGGGATTATTTACAATCCACATTTTGATTTAGAAAAAAAATAAATCAACGAGAGCCCTACCACCATGCAAGCTGAATAAATCTTCCGTTACGAATTGCCAACGGCGAACGCGATGAATGATCAATAATACTATAATCAAAAGTCCCCGTCACCCTCTGCCGAATAATATCATAAATATTAACCCGTTGTGACAACTCCGCAGTCATACCATCCTATCTCTTTTGACGGAACTACCATTGTCATATTTTCGTAGTAGAAACACGAAGTATGGGCAACCATATATTATTTACTCGCGTATACTTCCCATTTTTCTTCAAATGATGACTCGCAGTGATCATCTCAATTTGCCGGATTCTGTGGCAATTCCAATTACTCACGAGACTCCTAGAAGGGTAGGACATGGGAAGCTCAAATTTTTCACGAAAAATCAAGTGAGTTTACGAGTAATCAATCAATCACCTTGCTGGGTGGTTTTTTAACCCCCAGCCTGAGTCTGGGTTACTGTTTGAAGATAATAAACTTATTAAAACCTGAAAAGAAGATCAGTTGAAAACACCTGATAATATCCGAAATGCATCAACCACCGAAGGGCTACCAATAGCCTCAGGGCTAAGTACCTCACTCGAAACCATAAACGTACCACATCAGCAGACTCAATTCGACAAACGCGCCATATTTTTAACTGGTTGCTGTATGCTCTTAGCTTCAGCAACCGTTTTTATTGCTCAAGGTCTTCAAGCACTCATTGCTCTTTTTACAAACATTGCCTTTTTCGGTGTTTTTTCGTTTGAAAGTACTTCACCAGCTAATAATCATCTTGGCATTGGGGTGCTGCTTCTTCCAAT
>JANYDV010000059.1 GCA_025363505.1 Bacteroidota bacterium | reverse complement strand
CAAAACCACCAAGCTGGACACCACTTCCTGTTTTCCCAAAACTATAGAGTCCAATAGGACTATTTGCTCCAAGAAAATAGATTATATATTCCCACTCCATATTTATTAATCCTTCAGGAATATCAGCTCCTTTCATTACTTGAGGAAGCTCGCTTCTGATAAGGATTCTATAGTGAATATATAAAGATTTATAGAGTTCGACAAAACTTTCAAGATCTGTCATAAATGAAGGCTCTGTTTAATATAAAAAATTTAGCTTCAGGAATGAGTTGGAGAATAAAAAGAATAGAGTTTTAAGCTGAGTAAATCGGTTTGCTAAAACATGTCGGGGCGAGAGGATTTGAACCTCCGACCCCCTGATCCCGAACCAGGTGCTCTACCAGGCTGAGCCACGCCCCGAAGTTTCAACTTGCTGGTGGGTCGAAGCTCCAGCAGAAAACTATTTCAATCAACTTGTCAGTAATATCGGGAGAAGCAACACCAAAAAAAACAGCGCTTCGGTTCTGCGTAGGCGGTGAGAGAAATTGGTCCTCCCTTTGTGAAACGTACGTCAGCCTCCGAAGCGCCCCTAGTTTATAAGCTTAGAACATCAATGATCCGATGATCACCTATGTACAAACATACAATGTTCTGATTGAAAAACAAAAAAATCGCTTCCGAGTTCACCTATTTCAAAAATAAATTCAATAAAGTTTTAACCACTCCGAAGCCACATTTCTATCCTTTCCATTAAATCAGCCTCTCCTACGCTCTGCTTTCAATTATAAAAAAATGAGAATGGATTAACTCCATTCTCATTCGATATAAACTGTAAGTATATTGAGTTTTACTTATGCTCAGAATCGATCCATGTCAAAACAGCTTGACAATTATTGAGGTGGTTCTCACCGCAATAAACATCGGCTATAGCAGATACCGGTGTAAGTTCGGCATCTATGACTTTATACAAAGTAGCCTCTGAGTGATAGTTCGCCTTGAGTTCAGTGCCAATTTTCTGCCATTTCATACGTGGCTCGTTGAAACCGACAACCCAGTCAGCACCTAATTTACGGGCTTGCTTTTCTAAAATTGCGACTACTTCATCGGCATTGTCTGCTTGGATGGTAATCTGCGCAATTTCAATAGCAGTCCGAGGCATTACTGAATCAGGATATGGCTCATGATAGATTAATGGCAGTGTATCGTTGAGCTGCTCAAGTGAAAAAAATGAACGCATTACAATACGTGTAGTATCAATACCCGAAGCGCGAAGCGTTTGGGTCTTCCAAGCCTGAGGGCGCTCGAGAAATGTTTGAGCATCTGCAACACCGATCATCATCGCTATTGCGAAGATTGCTCCGAAGATTTTGTTGATCGTGTTTTTCATCGTCGTTCCTTTAATTTTATCTGCTGAAACCACATTTGCTATGGTTATCGTACATTATTGTCACTATAAGAGATATAAGCAATTACCATACCAAACCCTTAATTCGCTTCAATTACTTGTTTTGTGACAAAGTAAATTGTAGATGCAATTCATCCTGTCAATGGTGTAGCGGAAAAATGAACCTGTTTTAATGAGATTGCATTACAAATAGTGTAGTTTTGCACTGATAACGCTGTTGCGGGAGTAATTCAGCGGTAGAATGCCAGCTTCCCAAGCTGGACGTCGCGGGTTCGATCCCCGTCTCCCGCTCGGAATATGCTTCTAAGAGATTATATACTAATGTATAGTTGGTGCTAAGACTGTTGTGGTATGGGTACACATTCCCCACTTTTTGACACAAAAATATGACTGAGTTTCCGAACATCGAACCACTGGTCAGAGCAGCCTCGCGGGGAGATCGCAAAAGCGAGGAGAAGTTGTTCGCGTTGTTATATAAATTTGTGACCGCCTCAATCAAAAAACGCTGGCGAAGCAGTTTTAGTGAAGACGAGATCAACGACGTCCTTTTTGATGCTCTTGAGAAATTGCTTGCCACTTTCCGTGACCCCGAAAAAGCCGAGAGAGTGATCGAGCAAGGACGAGTATTCGGGTTTGTTCATGTCGTAGCTGAAAACACCGCACTTGATTATAACCGCAAACGGGTTCGGAAGTCAAAAGTATTTGTGAGTATTGACGAACACTCAGGCAACGACGAGACCAATGCTAACTGGGAATCCCGATTACAACCCCTCGATAGCGGAGCCGATCTCTCAGATATGATCCTTGGTGGTATGGAGTCCGTGCGAATTCTTTCTCAGTTAGAGGAGAAATATCGAAAAATAATTGCCGAGAGGGTTTCGGGTCTTGAATACGAGGAAATAGCTGAAAACAATGGAATTACCGTTGCAAATGCTCGACAAATACATAAACGCGGCATTGGTATGCTCCGGCAAAATATGATTATAAAGCACAAAAGTGTTCTTTCTTCGCTTTCGGCGTCACAAAGTGCGGTCCTGAGACGATTATATCTTAAGGAGGAGGTCGAACTTGACTCAACTCCTTGCACAGAAGACGAGGCATTAGAGGGCTTTTATATGGCACTCGTTTCGCGCGGTCTGTTTCTTATTCTTTTTTCTATTACAGTTGGTATAACGCAATGACACAAGCACAAAACATACTCAACCGCTTTAGCGATGACTATCTTGCATCCCGCCTTGGTGAGCTTGATGTCAATGGGTCAAGTGAGGTGCTTGCGGCATATCAGCATACGCATCCCGACCTTCACAACGAACTTCACGAGCAAGCCGCATCGCTGAATGTGCTCTATGGCACACTTGAGCACGATGCAAAGATTTCTGAGACCGAGATTGCTGCTGCCTATTCGCGATTTGCTCAGGTCAATGTCATTACTAAAACTGAAACCACACCGAGCTTGCTTTCAAAGATAAGCAATTTCTTTGGTTCACGCGCTTCATCATTCCGTTTCGCAACTACGATCGCAGTGGCGTTGCTTGCCTTGTTTGTCTGGAAACCATGGTCATCAACTTCGATTAATCCTGCAAATGCACCGATCATATCCGATCACGATAATGCTATTGTCGGTAACGGTCAATCTTCGGTTATTCAGCAAGGTACCCAGTCGAACAATCCGAATTCACCACTTTTTAGAGGTACTGACGCAAACGATATCACCAAATCGGATAATAAGCTTCAAGCACAAAATGATGCTAAGCGTTTGAACAATCTGATCATCACCCGAGCACTCAATGCTCCGGCGAAGATCGAAGTTCTGTCGATGACTTCGGGTGTCGTTCAAGTTCGTTGGGAAGCGGTCGAAGGAGCATTGAGTTATATTATTGAGATCAAGAAGGCGAACGAGCAAGACTTTCACCCTGTTACGCAAATAGCACGTACAAAAGCGCGCATCACCGAGCTTGCCAGTGGGTCGTCTGTGAGCATTCGAGTAACAGCTACCAGCGGCGAGCGCAAAGGATTACCTTCCGATGTGAAGAGCATCGTCGTTCCGTGAGTCGAAAAAAATTTTTTTTACTTGTATATTTCGTTCTACTCCCTACTGCACTCACCGCGCAGAGTTTCTCTTCATTCAGACAATTAGAACAGACCGTTGATTCGCTCTATTATAGCGCCGACTATCAAAGCGGCTACAACCTGCTTCATAGCCTTTTGTATGCAAATACTACACTAACCAAAAAAGCCGATACAATCTCGGCTTTTTTACATTATAAGCTCGGTGTATTTTCACTTGAACTTGCGAACTATGGTGATGCCGAAGAGGAATTGATATTGGCGCGTTCGCAGTACACGATTATCTATTCATCTCATCATGAACTTGTGGCTTCAGTCTGGAGTCGGCTCGCTGTACTCTATAGCGAACAAAGTCGTTATCACAATGCTGTCGAAGCTGCGAACGAACAATTAAAAATCTACAGCACCGATTTTGGCGCCAATGACCGCTTTACAGTCCTTGCGGCGATTAGCTTGGCAGAGTATCACCTCCGTGCAAATAATATTTCCTCTGCCGAGGCATTGGTTGCTCAGTACTCAAATGCATATCATATATCCTACAAAGAAAATACCAACGAACATCTTCGGTTCTTACAATTACAAGGTGATATAGCTTTTGCCAAAAAACAATTTGAACGCGCTGAGCAAATCTATACGACGGCAATTACGCAATCATCAACTGTACAAAATCTTCGATTGATGCTTCGGGGTACACTCGAAGTCGAACGTGCTCGGGCTCGGACGATTATTGCTGAAGATGATTCTGCATTAATCGACATTGAAAATGCGATCAGAGACATCAAACATTCTCAAAATACTTCGTTATTGCTCTTAGCCAAATGTCACCTCGTTGCCGCGGTAATCCATGAACAGGAAGGCTCTACGAAAATGGCATTCGAATCTTATCGCAATGCTCTGGAAATATACCGAACCACCGCCAAAGAAAATTTTCGCTATACGAGTGAGCGTGAACGTCTTGAGCTTATCCGTGATATTACCCTCAATAGCGGGCGGGTCTTTAGTACGGTTATCCGAAATGTCGCTCTTCATCCTGAGGGTAATATCTTGGCATATGATTGGTTGCTTTGGATAAAAGGGATTGTGCTTAATAGTGTTCAATCGACGCGTTCGGCAGCAATAAATTCCGGCGATACAGCAATTGCGGCATTGCTCGATAGCATAGCGATGATTCGTTCGCGACGCTCAGTGATAGGTATCAGCAGTAATCTTCTTATCACAAAGCCATATTATACTGCTGATAGTCTTGATAACGCAATAGGTGATCTGGAAAAAAAGATGGCTCGGCTATCTGCGAAATATAGTAGGTTTGCATCAAATGGTTCTGTTCATTGGAATGACATTAAATCACATTTACCAACTGATGCTTGTGCCATTGAAATCTCTAATTTTCAATATTATGACGGAGAGCGAATTTCCGATTCGCTACTCTATGCCGCTTTTAGTATTTCGCAAGAGGATCAGTTTGCCCCGAAGGCAACGTTGATCGGGAATGCCCACGACATTAATGACCCAGCGGTGATGCGAGAATACTTCAGGGCTATTAGTGGGCAGAATGTAAAGCCCGCAATCAGAAACAAAGCATTGCTGCGTGTGAGTACGTTGTTATGGTC
>JANYDV010000279.1 GCA_025363505.1 Bacteroidota bacterium | reverse complement strand
GACAATAAACTTCGCCGGTTCTTTGCGCATTGCATACATACTAAACTTAGGCATCGATTCATACTTCACGGTGCTGACCATCAGTAATGATGCCCCGATGGTCACGACAAACATCAGAATATCAAACGAGTCGGGAGAAATATAATCGGGCGTGGCGGGAATGAAATGAAATGCAACAAAAGATACGATCAGTATCGCCGCAGAAGGAATGGGTAAGCCTTTGAAAAAATCTTTATCAAAACCCACCAGTTGCACATTAAATCTGGCAAGCCTTAGTGCCCCACAGATCGCAGGCAATGCTGCGATAAGCATACCAATACTTTCGTACTTGTAGAAAAATAATTTATAAACGATGGCACTCGGCGCAACGCCGAATGTCACGACATCAGCAAGTGAATCGAGTTCGACTCCGAATTCGCTTGCGGAATTCGTCAGTCGCGCCATCAGACCATCAAGTGTATCAAAGACCGCACCAAGGACAATAAACCATGCGGCGGTATCATAATCGGAATCCATAAATGCACTTTTGATCGCGATGAATCCGCTAAAGAGATTCATCACTGTAAACAGCGACGGAATAACCGACCGCGTCGTCTGGATTACCGAGCGTTTTGCCACTGCGCTATGACCGTTGTGCCGGCTTGTGTGATCTCACCTTCTTTTACTAATACTTTTGTGCCCAGCGGCAAATAAACATCGACTCGCGAGCCAAACTTGATCATCCCAAATCGCTCGCCGACTTTGACACTGTCACCAACATTCAACTTGCAAACAATACGGCGAGCAACGTAGCCGGTCACTTGATTGAATAATAATTTTCTACCATTGGTACTGAGACCGATTAATTGTCGTTCGTTCTCCGATGCGGCGGCTTCATCACTGGCGACTAAAAATTTCCCTTGGGCATAACGCAGATATTCTATCACTCCTGTTGCGGGAATGCGATTGACGTGCACATTCAATGGCGACATAAAGATCGAAATCATTATTGCCTTCGAATGCAGATACTCCGTCTCCTCCACTTCTTTGATCAGGACAACTTTGCCGTCGGCAGGCGAGATCACGACTTCGTTAAGCGCCCCAACGCCGGCATCAATCATCCGATCGGGATCGCGAAAAAAATTGAGCGAGAATACGGTCAGAAATCCGGCAATCAAAAAGAGCACTGCTCGCACCAAGACTTCATCAGACCAAAGCGCCAGCACCACCAGAACGATCACCGTGATCGCAACACCAATAATAACGTCAGTTCCGTAACGGGTAAGCAAGAGTTATAGAGAAGAGAAAAAAAATTAGCCCACAACCTTTTGTAACATCGTCGCATAGGCGCTTTCGACATCACCGAGATCAAAGCGAAATAAATCTTTGTCGAGTTTCGCACCGGTTTTCGCATCCCAGAATCGACAGGTATCTGGCGAAATTTCGTCACCTAACAAGATCGTACCGTGATGTTTGCCGAATTCCAACTTAAAATCAACAAGAATAATACCGCGGTCGATAAAAAATGTTTGTAGTAATTCATTCACCAGCAGTGCTGACTGTTGTATCGTTGCGATCTCCTCGGCAGTTGCCAAAGAGAGCGCAATAGCATGGCTGTTGTTGATCAGCGGATCACCAAGATCATCACGTTTGTAAGAAAACTCGAACGTCGGCTCGGCAAAGATGATACCTTCGGTGGCGCCATAGCGTTTGCAAAAACTGCCTGCAGACCGGTTCCGAACAATTACTTCCAGCGGGACAATCGTCAGCTTTTTGATCAACATTTCGTTGTCCGAAAGCTGTTCGATAAAATGTGTCTCAACGCCGCGTGATTCGAGATAACGAAAAAGTGTGGAAGCAACAGTCGTGTTCACGGTACCTTTATTAGCCCATGAGCCACGTTTTTCGCCATTGAATGCAGTGGCGTCATTCTTAAATTCTTGAATAACCAGATCGTCCGATTCTTCGACCGACCAAATCTTCTTTGCTTTTCCTTCGTAAAGTTGCTCTTTTTTCGTCCACATAATTCTTACACTGCCAGCAAAATGATTTATTACTGAAACAATCCGATATATACACCTGCGTTCGCCACAAAACCAGATGCACCGACAGATTTAAGATTATCGGTATTCCCAAGCGGTACATCTTCATCAGCTTTCCAGGTACTTCCGGATGTCACTTGATATGCCGCCGAAGCGCGGAACATCATAAAACTCAGCGGAGCCCACTCGAATGTTACTTGGGGCTTAATCACGATGATATTTGATGTATAGGTGTGCGTAATGTTCGTCGTCGGTGCGTTAAACTCTGAAGAAATATCAAATGCCGTACGAGAAGCTGCTTGTTTTGCATAAATATCAATCGACCCAAACCCAAGCTCCGTGCCTACCAATATATGACATTTTGAAATCCGTATCGGGAGTGAATAATCAACGGTCACACCGCCATAGCCAACCGAATAGCGTAGCGTACGTTGAACCGGTTGCCCGGCTGAGACCGTGTCATTTACGCAACAAATCTGACTTTTACCGCCGGCGCCTACTCCGCCCACGCGGATATTCTTGATAAATGGAAATGGAATAAAAAAGTGTCCTCCCAACATTGGGATGGTCTGTGAGAGATTTTGATGGATGAACGGCTGTGCGACCTTTGTATTGAACGAGCTGAGATCGGCAAGTAATATACCGCCCACAAAGCCACCCCCGAGCCAGTTATAGCTCGGTGCAAAAGCGGAATTGCCTTCGTTATAGATATCCTCGTCGTTAAAATGCGTCGTATCACGGTCAATACCCGTCTGCGCCGATGCAGTCTGAGCCAATGCCGTTGACAAAATAAACGCAGAGATGAGTAGAACAAGGGAACACTTATATGACTTCATACGCTAACAATCTTCTAAAAAATGAGTATGTACTAAACCACAGATATGGCGGTACAATTCAGCCGAATCTTTACGAATTAAGTAGGAATTGAGAACAATTTTACTATTAAATGTTCTCACTAAGGCAGATTCTTCGTCTGTCGAATTTTCACAGGCTTCTTGATACAGCATACATAAATATCGTGACAACAACCGAAGGACAACCAGCACGTGCACCCAAACCCCAACACGGAGAAATACTCGAACTCCGTACAGAAAGCATTGCCTTCGAGGGCAAAGCCGTAGCAAGGCGCGACGATGGCTATGTGATCTTTATTGATGGCGCTCTTGCCGGCGAGACTGTCCGGGCGGAGATCATCAAAGCCAAATCGAAATTTGCGCAGGCAAAACTTCGCGAAGTGGTTACTCCTTCGCCTGATCGGCGCATACCCATCTGCGAGCATTTCGGTACTTGTGGCGGATGTGCCATTATGCATGTCGATTATCAAACCCAACTCGACTCAAAAACCCAACAAGTGCGCGAGCTTTTTGAACGTATCGGCAATATTCCGTCGCCGCCGGTGCTGCCGGCAATCGGCAACTCCGAACGCGAATATTATTATCGCAATAAAATGGAGTTTTCTTTTAGCGATTCGCGCTGGCTTGACGAAGAAGAGATTGCCGGAGGTGATGTTGCTGATCGGTTCGCACTGGGGCTGCATATTCGCGGTCGCTATGATCGTGTCTTAGATAATCGTGTCTGCCACATTGCCCACCCACTGGTCACTAAAATCCTTGAGCTAACTCGCGCGTTTGCACGCGAGCATAATCTCCATACGTTCGATCCCGACAAAATGCCCGATGGTATGCTGCGCTTTCTTGTGGTGCGTAATAGTTTTCACACCGGCGAAGTGATGATCAACTTCGTTACTTCGCGCTATGACGAAGATCTTATGATCTCCTATGCATCTATGTTGGCGAAAGAAATACCGGAAGTAACCACGCTTGTAAATAATATCAATAGCCGTAGAGCACAAGTAGCTGTCGGCGAGAGCGAAATACTAATCTTCGGATCCGGGACGATCACCGATCACATCGGCAACCCGAGCTATCAAATTTCAGCTAATAGTTTTTTCCAGACCAACACGCCCCAAGCCGAGTTGCTTTATACTATCGCCGAACAAGCCGCTGATCTGAGACCCGATGATATGTTGTGGGATTTATACTGCGGTGCAGGTACGATTTCGCTCTTTGTAGCGCCAAAAGTAAAATCTGTGTTGGGCGTTGAAGTTGTCGAAACTGCAATAAATGATGCACACGAGAACGCGCGACGCAATGACATTTCAAATGTCCATTTTATTTCCGGCGATCTTCGTACCGTCTTACTACAACGTGATGTTGCAGCAAAATATGGCACACCGACAGTGATGATCATCGATCCGCCACGAAGTGGAATGCACGCCGATGTTGTCCGCGAAATTATCGAACTCGCGCCCGAACGCATTTCCTACATCAGCTGTAACCCGGCAACCCAAGCAAGAGACATAGAACTAATGAGCCAACACTACGAAGTAATAGCGCTTCAGCCGGTTGATATGTTTCCGCAGACCTGGCATATCGAATGTGTCGCAACCCTCAGAAGAAGATAAGCGCAATGATTACATCGCTCCGATACTTTCCAAACTCCACAATGTGTCGGTTGTGATTACTACTTTGCGCATCACTATTTTACCATGCTGTTTGGTACTCCCTGAGTTAAACGTATAGACGATCATATTTTCGTCTTTGCTTTCTTGGTGGAGTTCTTCAATCGGAAGAAAGTTCGGGGGGATTGGTCCGCCGACAGGAATGGTCGCATACAATTCAATAGCGCGTTTCGGATCTTTAAATTCCTTTTTATCGGTCTTTGAAAAAAACTCTTTCATGATCGGCGATGGCTCCGTAGGTGGTGCTTGAGTCTCCATAGATTTGGGTTGCTCAGGGGCAGGCTGCTCAGTTTTTTTGCAGCTTACCAACAAGACAGCAGCCGCACAACATATAAAAAGTAAAGATTTCATGGGATAAAATAAAAATAAATGAATGGAGTCAGAAAAAAGGATTAATAATTTACAATGGGGTAGCCCCGAACTCTTTTATCAACGTCAGTTCAAGTTCACCACGCTCGATGCCGTCTTCAATCGTCACTGTCGGCTCCTCAGGCGTCTGCTGTTTGTTGTTTGGCTTTGCTGACGATTTCGGGTTTTTAAATGAAGTTGATGAAGCTGACATTTTTTTTTCAACTTTTTTCAGTTCGATGCCGAGTGATTGATTTCCGAAAAATTCACCCAGTTTCGCAATAAACATATCACGATTACGGGCAAACGTCTCTTCGGTATGTTTTTTCGAAACGGTGATCTCGACAATATTCTGACGAAGCAAAGTAAACTCAATGTCATCGGCGATCATCCGAAACGGTACACTTGTTGCCGCGACCGATGCGACGAATTCCGACCATTGATCGGCAATCAAATTAAGATCACCGACAGCCACCACTACACTCGTGGTTTCTTTGGTGGCAGTAGTTTTTTTGTCGGCAGTTGCAACAGGGGCATTAGCAGATACCTTCGGCGCCGAGGTAACACTTGATGATGCCTGAGGCAAGCTATTAGCATTACCTTTCAAACTTCGAATTTCGTCGAGCAAAGTCTTTACATCCAGCACGCGTTCGAGCAAGGTCATTTCTACAAGCATCAATTCAAGCACTACTCGCGCTGAATGCGCTGTACGTATGCGTTCGAGCGCACCAAACCCAATGCGCGTCAGGCGCAGAACATCTCCCTCATTAAACGATGCTGCATCTTTAGTATAGCGTTCTTGATGATGCTTTACTACTTCAAGCAATTGCGGTTTCGCGGTCACGATTACTGTCAGCAAATTTCTCAGATGATCAAGCAAGCCGCCAATAAACTCTTCGATATCATAGCCGCGTGTCACCACTTCGAGCGATAGAGCAAATGCTTTTGATGCAGCGTGCTCGTGAATGGCGTCGGTGATCTCAAAATAAAAATCAGCATCAATCAAATTTAAGGCATCACGCAGCACATCAGCACGAATGTTGTTGCCGCTAAAGGCGACCGCTTGATCGAACACGCTCTGTGCATCACGCATCGAGCCATCAGCTTTTTTTGCAATAAGTAAGAGCGAATCGTCGTCGGTCGTAATGGCATCGGCAACGGCGATATGACGTAATCGTGCAACGATCTCGTCGATTTGCATACGCCGAAAATCATAGCGTTGTGTTCGCGAAAGAATCGTAGGAAGCAACTTCTGAGCTTCGGTGGTCGCAAGAATAAACACCAAGTGTCGTGGCGGCTCTTCAAGTGTTTTCAGGAGTGCATTAAATGCTGCCGGAGTGAGCATGTGCACTTCATCAATAATAATAACACGATAACTGCCTTGGAGTGGCGGATATTTCACATTTTCGCGTAAGTCGCGAACATCATCCACTCCGTTATTAGATGCGCCGTCGATCTCTGCAACGTCCATCGAAGACCCGTTGGTAATCCCCTTACAAACATCACAAAGATTGCACGGCTCGTAATTATTGGTCGCGGCATTTGGGCAATTGATCGCCTTGGCTAAGATTCTGGCGACAGTTGTTTTGCCACAACCGCGCTGACCGGTAAAGAGATAAGCATGCGCTAAGCGGTTCTCGCGAATCGCATTCTTGAGCGTGCGAGTGATATGGTCTTGACCGACCACTTCATCAAATCGTTGCGGACGCCATTTTCGGGCGGTTACTTGATATTCTTGCTCCATATTCTTCGGATAACAAAAATAAGAAAGAAATAGTCTGAGTCTAAATAATCGGCTATCGTGTCAATGAACAGCTACACTGTATGAACAGGAGCTATGATAAGCGGTGCAAACGAAACCTTCAATATTAAATTATTGTTTTCCCATATAATACAGTTCATTCACATATTTGGGAAGGGAAAAATAATATGAAAGAAGCATTGAAAGACAAGCTGCAATCAGCAATGTCCGAGGGGTTTGAACGTGCGCAAGACGATAAGATCGAGCAACTTAACCAACTCTCGACCACCGGCAAAAAGATCACCCGCAAAGACTATAATTCTCGCAATCTCGCTGAGCTTTACCGCGAGTTAGGCTTGGAATATCCGACCGGAAAACCGATGATTGCCTAAGAGAGCACAATAGGAGACTTAAAAACTGCTATTCTTGATGTGTATCATAAGAATAGCAGTTTTTCTTTTTAAAGTAATACTCGTCAATCTGCTTTTTTGGTTGGTGTCGGCGTAGGTGCTGAAACAGGTGCCGGAATCGGGACAGTGCTTGCCGGTGCTGTAGTATCCTTGCCACCAGATGATTTTTTTGAGTAATCAGTGACATACCAACCTTCACCTTTATATAGTACTCCTGCGCCTCCACTGACGACACGTTCGAAAGTCTCTTCGCCACATTTCGGACATTTCGTTATAGCGGATGCAGTAATGCGTTGCATCACCTCTTCCTCAAACCCGCACGCTCGACACTTATATTCATAGGTTGGCATTATTCATCTCCTTATCATCACTCATACGAATATTTTATTATGAGTGTTCCCCTGCAAAGTAATCACTTTCGTACCAACACAAATTTTGTTTGACCGGACTCGACAGCAGTCGGTGCATCGGCACTGACCACATACACCCCGCTTGGCAATAGCTGCCCGTTTTCATCACGTGCATTCCAACGAACATTACCACCCAGTTGGGTGGCGTCGATTGTCGAAACGAGTCTGCCGGCAGGTGTAAAGACTTTTAATGTCGAACCTTGCACCAACCCATTGATCGTGACTGATACTTCGCTACTGCCTTGCTGAATGAGAGGGTTCGGAAAGAGCGATATTTTTTTATAGTCCGCACTTCCCTGCTTGAAAATCGAACTCGTCCGTGATATTCCTTTCGGAGTACCAAAATATGCTTCACCGGTGGAGTAGTCTATGGCAATAGTATTAACATAGTTATTAATCAGCGGTGAATTCGCTTTCGTAAAATGCGCAAGCGAATCGGTGCCATCGGCTGAGACAACAAACACTCCGTCTTCGGTACCAACCCATTTATTTCCGATGCCATCGACAGTCATTGCATGCACGATCTGTTGGTCGAGAAACGGAAGTTTCCGAGTTCTAAATTGTAACAGACCGGTATTAAAATCATGCGTATGACTAACGATCTCGACACCAACACTCGTGCCACACCATAGTCCATTATCCTGATCGACCAACATTGCATCAACACCTTGGTGGGCGAGGAAACGCCCGGTGCCACCTGCGAGCGGGTACGTCGAGCCATCAGGCAAATAAGCAATTACCCCATACGGCGACGGTTGCTCTTTATTGATCGTACCGGCGTAATAATAATTATCTAAATCTTGGGCGATCACACCAAACGGACGATACAAGTTATCCGGGGGATTAAGTTGAAGTCCTGTAAATGTTTTTGCATCTGATGTCCTGGCGATACCCTTGCCGTCGAATGCCCAGACCGACACAATAAAATTTCCTTTGTTGTCAAGCTGTCCTGCGCCACTGACAATAAATTCACCACCATCAACACTCGAGATGCCTTCGCTTACTCCATAGTGAGTAACCGTAAACGGAGATAATTTTACACTAAAGACTCCGCCACCAAAACTACTGAGCCACAACAATGATCTGACGGTATCATAATATACTTTAGTATAGCCCGCATCGGGCAATTGAATACCTCTGCCACGATAGGGTGTCCAGGTACTGTTGCTTGGGTCAAAGGCTGTCATTCCTTCAGAACCATAGACTGTGAAGAGCGTCGCGCGCTGCTGAGCAAAGTGAAGATCGTTAATATCATTGGTCAATGGTCCATCCGGAGCAAAACCGTTTATCGGAGTCAGAGAAGACTCGACAGTAATGCCACCGGCAGTGAATCCGGATATCCGTGAATGATCTTTAGTAATTGCAAATGAACTTACCGTCGCTTGGGAAGATGTTTTACGCAGTTGCTCATAACGAAAATTTATTAAGTCGGCAGTCACTATAATACGATTCCCGCCTCGGCTATCAAGAATATACAATGAGTCATCTTTGACAAGCATCTTTACAACGGAGATCGAATCACTTAGTGGTATTGATCGGAGGCTATCGCCCACACGTAAGAATAATCCTTGCAAACTACCCACCACGATTTTCGATTTGAATGCAGCTACTGCGTGGAGATCAATATTTTTCGCTGCATTGATCGTTTTCCACGAGAACGGTGCCGAAAGTGCAGGAGCATTTCTTGGTGCAAATGCCAAGGCAGAGTTCAATACACTAAAGATCGTATCGGAAAACAATGCGCAATCAAAAACAGTATCTTGGTCAATGTGAGAGCCAAACCTTGTCACGGTTTCGGCAAAAAATCCGCGGCGGGTGTTATAGATACTCAAGCCAAAACCTGTTGCGATATAGAGTTCACTGTCGCTTGCAAGTATTTTATTAATCTGCTTCCGAGTAAATTGAGTACTTAGCGAAATATCAGCCACATTCTCAACCTTGCCCGTTGAAGGATGATAAATATCAAGCCCACCGGTGCTATTGCCGACATATAACGTATTATCGTAGCCAAGAGCGATCGCAGTGACTTCATTTGCGCTCAACCCTTCGGAATTTCTCAGTGACTGAACGGTTGCCCCTGATATTTGCTGAAGCGGCACTCGATAGACGCCACCTTGGGTTGCGACCCACACAATTTGAGAATCAGTGGTGACGGCAATATCTGAAATATTCGTCATCGCAGTATAAGTCCGCCACTCCCCCGGTTTCAACGGCTGAGCAATCGTACTGACCGCCAGAGCGAGAACAAGAATCGGGACAATCAACAGTATTTTTATCATACTTCGCACGACAGACATTCAAAAAATAATTATGATAACTGACGTTTCAAATTCGCCATTTCAATTGCAGCCAGCGCCGCTTCCATACCTTTGTTATGCTCGTTTGCAATGCTCCGAGCGGTAGCTTGTTCATCGGTATAGGTAGTCAAGACTCCACACGCAATTGGCATTGCATACTTGAGCGATACTGTTTGAATGCCGCGCATCGCCGCTTCGGAGATATAATCAAAATGTTTTGTCTCACCTTCGATCACCGCGCCAAGCGCGATCAGTACATCAAAATATTTATTTGACGCAAGCCAATCAAGCGCAAGAGGTATTTCAAAAGCACCGGGCACTTCGACTACCATCACGTCATTCTCGTTTGCTCCGCGCTCATCAAGTGCGCTGATAGCACCCAACAGCAAACCACAAGTGATTTCTTCGTTAAATCGACTGACGACGATGCCGATCTTCAGACCCGTAGCGGTCGTCTTTGCTGTTATAGTTTTAGGTATCATATTGTGAGCTAATAACATCTGAATACCAATGAGCGTCCCATAAAGATTCGGCTAAAAATATTACCCTGCCGCAGAACCGAAGAGACATACAAAAATAGCTACAAAGTCTCGATGATCGCACCATTTATTATCGAAAGATATTTTGTCGTTGGTGGCAAACCATCAATCGGAGCAGTGGAAGTGGTCGCAAAAAAGATCGTCATTCCGCGAAGGTGCTCCGAAGCAAAGATCGAAAGTATTTGTTTGGCTGTCACATCGTCAAGTTGTGAAGTGGGGTTATCAACCACCAACAACATCGGCTCATTGACGATTGCCCTTGCGATAGCAGTGCGCTGTTTTTCGCCAAGTGAAAGTGCATTCGGAAATTGATCTTTCTGTCCGATAATACCCACTCGATCTAACACTTCTAATACTAAAGAATCAATTTTTTTTCGTTTGAAATTACTTTGTATTTCTAATGCAAAACTGACATTTTCAAAAACGGTCTTTTCTTCGAGGAGTCGAAAGTCTTGGAACACACAACCGATGGTTCTCCGATATGCAGCTACTTTGCTCGAACTGATCTTTGTGAGATCAACATCCCCGACAGTAATCGAGCCGCTAGTGGCTTTAAGTTCGCGATCAAGCAATTTTAAGATCGTGGATTTGCCGGAGCCTGTCGGTGAGGAGAGCACCGTAAAGTCGCCTTTTTCAATACTAAACGAAACATCATGCACCGAGAATGATTGTGCGCCCCTATAGTGAAAACTGACGTTGCTGAATCGGATCATTTCCTTTTTTAATAAAATGCTGTTTTAATATGTCGAACTTCGGGAGTCGAGCCGATCAGATCGACAGCGACAACATCGAAGCGACACGCTTGATCGGTGATTTTATTAATGTGGTAATATCCTTCTGCCACACGCTTGAGTTGGCGTTGCTTGCGGCTATCAACCGAGCTTTCGGGGGTACCACGATTGTAATTACGGCGTGATTTCACTTCAACAAAAACTAACTGCTCTCCATCCATTGCAACAATATCAATCTCCCCCACTCTGCCATAAGTAAAATTTCTCTTGACAATCTTATAGCCAAGACCAACTAAGTAACGACACGCTTCATCTTCACCAAGGTGTCCTTGTTCTTTGGCTTCTGCTTGTATTGGTCGAAGATCGCCCATGGTGTTGCTTAAAAATATGGCAGTATATAGGTGGGTTGTATCGGTTGAAAACTGACGGTGATGTTGAGATTATTTCCTATTTGAATATATTGACTGTTTACCGATGATACAAATATTCTTGCCCGACTTCCGCCCGGCAACAACGCATACACTTCTGCCCCCGAAGTTGAGCCCGTCGGTAATACCGGCAATGAAACCGATGTTGCCGTCATGAGTTCTGCATCAGTAAATGGTCTCGAAAAATAGCCCGCATCGAGACCCGCCGCAGTATCTACTTGCGATGAAAATGTTGTCCCATGAAGCGCAGCAAAAGAAACCGTTGTCCCATCATACAATATTTTGAACATTGCATTAACACTCGTTGCGTCGTATGCGGCGATATTATATCCAGTCCCGATTGCCCCAATAAATACACCTGTATCAATCTTGAATTGGTTATTATTATATCCACCTATAGGCAATCGTTCGGCGCCGCTCCAGCTGATACCAATCGAATCACTACTTTCAACACTATCTTTTCGAATAGATTTTACCCAGAATTTGTAGGGCTTTTCCGAAGGTATCGTAAGATTTCCGGGGACAACGATAGAAGCTCGGACCACTCCTATACCTACGCCGGGCTGAAGGGTCATCGCCGTTATTAATTTAGGGTTGAATGTATTTGTCGTATCAACATACCGAATAATATATCCCAGAAAACCTTTATTGGCTTCGTCAGGACTTCGCTGCCAGAACAGATTTACCGTGTTTGGACTTCCCCCGCTTGAAGCATAGACCGCGCTTGGTGCCGAAACCGGTTTTGGATCGTTGTCAAAAGAAATAAATTGAAAAAATTGGGACAGCACCACCGAGTCTGGTTTTGCAACATCGGGATATCGCTCGCCCCAAGCTCGCACTGTATAGCGTCCAGGCGGAATGTTATGAAAGGTATATATCGTATCACCTCTCCCCGTATGCACAGAATCTATTTCCTGACCAATGATCGAATCTTCTTCAGTAAGGCTGGCACTACCGGAAGAAATGAATAACTGTACAAAATAGCCTTTGAAGTTTTGCTGCGTATCGCTTGGCGAGCGGTTCCAACGCACCTCAAGATCAGTAGTATTGGTGACCGACTTGTAATGCACACCACCGGGCGGGTAGATCAATCGCGGCTTAATATCGGGCGCGTCGATATTGTCACTGAGACAACCTCCGAAGGTTGCACCAACAACAAATAACAAAATGATTAAAATAGATTTCATTACTCTTTACAATGCGAAATGACCAAGCACTGTTCCGCTTGTTTTAGGGAAAAATCAATACGGACAGATTCACCACTACTGTAATACAAAGGCAGGGTTGTTTTTTATAGAAGCATATAAAAAAAACAGGTACAGAGTGTTGGAACTCTGTACCTGTTTTTTAGAGTAACACTCAGCAGAGTGATTACTGTAGAATAGTATTCGTAATTGGCATTAATGGTGCAAGTGTGTTGCCGCCATGATTGCTGATCGGGCGTGAGACATATCCCCGAGCGGTTGTGATTGATGGCTGATAGAATACGTTTACAACAATGTAGCGCTTGCTCGAAGCACCACCGGTGTCACGCCAGAGTTTGCCGGTAAGAGTATCGCGAACGATCTCGATACGTGCAAAATGTCCCTGTGCTGAAACAAGGATGATAGCCGATGAATCAGAACCGGCAGCACCTTTTGCAGGAATGTCATAAAAATTTACTGGCGATGCAGTATCGATCTGATTAGTAATATCTGTTGTGAAGAAGTTATTGCTAGCTCCACCACCGACCATATATGCACCATTGCTAAAATAAGTTGTACGAGCACCGGTCAATTGAGCATCAGGTGAGCGCAATTCGATCTGAGGCAATGGAATAGTATTATCAGTTGCCAAAATCAAATCAACACCCAAACCGGATGTTCCGGCGATCGAAGCGGTAGTTGAGGTTGTCCCCAAGACCAAGCCACTATTATGACCAGGTGTAAGGTCAGCTGATTCGTACAAGCTCAACGAACTTGTTTTAGCAGCCGTTGCCCATGTGATAGTGTTAGCCGCCGTGCTCGGAGCAGATACTGCTTCATAGAATACTGTGTCAACACCGTTATCAAGTGGGTCACGAGTCCAAAATACATTGATCGAAGCCGCATCGTTTGCTGCTACACCTTTGATTTTGGTGGTGTATCCGCCGTTTGAGACGCTGAATGCATAGAGTTGGTTAGTCGTAAGTCCTGTTACTGTCATTTTGACAGCTGATGTGGAGCTTGTTAATTTAGTGCGGGTGTCAGTGCCACCGCCAACCGTATCTTCGGTTGTGCAACCGACCATAAATGTGCTTGCGCCGATCAATAAAGCGGCAAAAGCTAGTACTGTTGTACGTATTTTCATATTATATTGTAGTTATTTGTGAAAAAAAAATAATTTATCCGTAAAATTGAGAGCAGTCTACAGATAGTTTTAGAATAGTACAAGTATTGTACCAAAGATTCTGGGTTAGTGTAACCCCTTAAGGTGAATGGTGAGTTCCACCCGTTTCCTACAGCCCGACTCGCTGAAAAATCATATCAACGTGCTTGAGTGCTGCCATTGGGTCAAAAGCCTTATCCAGCACTTCTTTGGGGATGCGGGCTTCTATTATAGGGTCTTTTTCAAGGAGTGATCTGAAGGTAATATGCGCATCTTTGCCCTCA
>JANYDV010000246.1 GCA_025363505.1 Bacteroidota bacterium | reverse complement strand
GCAATGTTGCTTGCCAACTTTTATCATCAACTGCCGCATTGCTTCTAAGAATGGAAGCGACTCAATATCGCCGACCGTACCGCCAATTTCGGTAATGATGACATCAAACTTGCCTGTTTCGGCAAGACGAGTCATACGATGACGAATCTCATCGGTGATGTGCGGTACGACCTGAACAGTTGCACCCAGATAGTCGCCACGACGTTCACGTTGAATGACTTCGTTATAGACTTGCCCTGTGGTGGTATTATTATTGCGAGTCATCGAGACATCGAGGAAACGCTCATAATGCCCAAGATCGAGATCGGTCTCTGCGCCGTCATCGGTGACATAGACTTCCCCGTGCTGATAAGGCGACATAGTGCCCGGATCAACATTAATATAAGGGTCGAATTTTTGGATCGTTACGCGAAGCCCGCGAGCTTTGAGTAGAAGACCGAGAGAAGAGGAGACGATGCCTTTACCGAGTGACGAAACAACGCCACCGGTAATAAAAATAAACTTCGTCTGCTTACCGTACTGATTCTTTGCCAAACAAACTCCTAATCCTAATGTAAAAGTACGGACTCAAAAATACGAATATTTTGAGACAAAATACTTATAATGGTGAGATTGTTGGTAACTTCTGACGGTGAGACTAACCTATACCATCGCCGAGATTGCCTTAAAAATAACATCTTGCGATCAAATCTCTTTACTCTGCGGAAGCCTTTGCCTCCTGTATTTTTTTTAATAAAAAAACAGAGAGCACTTTTTGGTTTAGTAGATCTTTCCGAAATATGCGGGTACTTTTCTACAGAGAATGTCCTGGTTTCGCATAGGGCGACCATCTGTAATCCTAAAACACCTGTTACTACGGTGATAAATAGTTATTAGTATTAACAAATCCCTCCTGTTCGTATATTTGATTTAATAAATGATAGCCTCACAAGCAACACCTTATTCTCTTCGTGGTCTCGTGCTCTATTTTCTGAAGCTCGGGACAATCGGCTTTGGCGGACCTGTTCCGCTTGCCGGATATATGGAGCGCGATCTTGTTGAAGGCAAGGGGTGGGTCACGAAAGATGAATTCTTGCGCGGACTTGCATTTAGCAAAATGGCGCCCGGTCCGTTTGCTACTCAGCTTGCCCTCTATATTGGATATATCCGTTCAGGTGTGCTTGGTACAACTCTTGTAGCAATATCTTTTATTGCACCTTCGTTTGTAATGGTCATTGGGTTAGCTATGCTGTATCAGCAATATGGGGCAATGCATTGGATGCAAGCTCTATTCACTGCAGTGAGTGCCGCAGTGCTGGGGGTAATGGTGCGATCGGCATATAAACTGACAAAAACAGCAATCGCCAAAGATAAACTACTTTGGGCAATATATATTCTGGCGCTCATTGTTGCAGTGGCTCTTGAGAATGAACCAATTTGGATGCTTCTTGCCGGGGGAGTAGTATATATGCTTCTAAGACAAAGACCGAAAAGTATTTCGACGTCTGTATTTTCATTTTCTCCACAGTTACTTCTCATCGTAGAAAGCTCCGCTCCGATATCAACTACTTTTTTTGAAATGTTCTGGTATTTTATTCAAGCTGGATCGGTAGTCTTCGGTAGTGGAATGGCTATCATACCATTTCTCTATGGAGGTGTGGTGCAAGGCAACCACTGGCTCAGCCAGAGGCAGTTTCTCGATGCTGTCGCAATTTCGATG
Source organism: Bacteroidota bacterium (assembly GCA_025363505.1). GTDB lineage: Bacteria > Bacteroidota > Ignavibacteria > Palsa-1295 > Palsa-1295 > JAFDZW01. The sequence continues at coordinate 8,158 of JANYDV010000246.1, read as the reverse complement.
ATTACGCCAGGTCCGTTAGTGATCACAGTGGCATTTATTGGTTATCTTGTAGCGGCATTGCCCGGTGCTATTGCTGCGGCACTTGGGGTATTCTTACCTGTTTATTTATTTGTGATTGTTCTCACGCCGTTGTATGAACGGCTTGCAAAAAATGCACCGTTTCAAGCTTTTATTAAAGGTGTTACTGCCACCGCTACCGGAGCCATAACCGCAGCGATTATCAATCTTGCAAGGCACTCATCTATGGGACCAATCGAAATAAGCCTTGCAATCGTAGCACTGATTCTGAGCTTTGCTTTTAAAATACCCGAACCGCTGATCATCCTTGGGGCAGGGATATTAGGAGTATTGTTTTTGTAACATAAATTTTTTTGACCTATCTCGATTCCAATAATCGTTTATCGACAGTTGACGTATTTCCGACGACGACCCAATTAAAATTGCGATAGTATGTTTTTGCAACTCTGACAATGTCTTCGGCTTTTACATTAGCAAGTTTGTCGAACGACAAAAATGCGTTGCGCCATGATCCTGTCAGCAGCTGAGCCTGCCCAAGTGCGCCTGCTTGCTCGATCGTCGTTTCTTGTTTGAGGTAATTACTCGTCGCCCACTTTGCAACGCCGCTTCGGATTGCCGATTCAAGGATAAGATTTTTTTGAAAAAAATCTACATCGTTGTAAAAGATCTTCACCGCACTATCAACATAGGGTGTTTGAAAGGTGATCATCTCGACAGCTGCGCGACCGTCAATATCTTCGTTGTTCGGAGCGTATGCCAGGTTACTCTGTACGCGTAGATGCTGGAACAAAAACCCCCCCATAAAATTGCGGAGCCGGACGTAGGCATAATAATCAGAGTCGCCTTTGTTTGGTATCGTATGATAGCAAACGACATAATTTGTCGGCAACTGGCGATCGATCTGCGGGAAATATGCACCGGCTGAAAAAGCTTTTGCTGGAAAGGGTATTGACGGAGGAACGTACTCGCCCTGCGGAAGCGAGGTCAGACCCGCACTCCTCATCTTTTGTTCTAATTCCTTCCGAGTAATACTCCCGACGACCACGAGCAATAATCTTGACTTAACCATCAAGGATTTATAATAGCTCAAGAGATGCTGGGTTGTCTGCGGCTCCATATTTTCGCGTGTCAAACGCTTCCCATAGGGGTGATAGCGCCAATAGATCGAGTCGAGGACAATTCGTGAAAGCGCATCAGGATTATTTCTTCCTGATTGATAACTCAACAATGCATTGCGCTTAAAATTATCAAATTCGGTTTGATCAATTTTCGGATGGACAAGAATTTCGGAAAAAAATTTCCAACTGGTATCAAAATGTTCTCGGATACACCTCATGGTAACAGCCGAAAAATCGCGACCATCGGCACCGGCAAATGCAGTACCCATTCTGAGTATTGAACGGCGGAAATAAGCTTTGGGTGTGAATTCTGTTCCACTTTCGGGCACTAACCGTATTGCAAAATATTCGCTCGATGCGTATTCTTCTTTTGGCATAGCGCTGGTTCCGCCTTTGATGTACATGACGGTCGTAACGCTGGGCGATTCGGGACATTCGCGCAATAAGACATCAATGTCATCGACGTTAAATTCTTGCACGTCATTAATGCTCGCATCATCTGAGGCTCTCACGGTCCCGAAAGCGATGACACACAAAAGCACGACGAATGATCGTTGAAGTAGGTAGTTCATATTATTTCGCAAGTGCTTCATGAGTGAGTCGGCGAGGGTCGATCTTACTGTTGATTGCATCGGCAGAGCCTATTGCCAACGCCAGGACATAAGGTTTGCCGATCACATATTTTTGGAGGTAGTTATTAATGTCCTTGCGGTTGATTTTCGCAAGGTTACCAAGATAGCCTTCATAATAATCAAGCCCTGTTGAAGCCCACCAAAATGCAGTCGATTTACAAAAATCGGATAGTCCTTCACTGTCATACAAAATACGATTGCGAAGTTGGGCTTTCGATGTCTCGAGTTCTTCGTCACTATAATATCCCGAAGAAGTAAATTTATCGTACTGTTTCCAGAACATGCTCATCGCTTCTGTTAATTTTGCCGGCGAAGCACCAATATCTGCTTGTATTGGTCCCACTAAGCGCTGGGTGTAGTACCAAAAATTTACTGAGGTCGCAATGCCGGATTCTTGAAGTACTTTTGTAAACTGATGTTCGTTCTGACGAATGATCTCGCTAAACACATCGGCAGCATAAGTTGCCTTGTCATCGAGACCAATCGAAGGACCGTGCCAACGAATCAGCACTGCCGCCGTAGGTGCAGATACAAAATCAGTCACGAATGTATTTTCTTTCAATGGTTCAATGACCGGAGAAGGATCTTTAATAAATGGGTCGGGTCCGGGTTTCCAAGAGTTAAAATATTTCGGAACGAGCTTCTTTACATCGGCGAGCGAACAATCACCGGCAATAATAAGCAATGAATTGTTTGGAATGTAATACTTCTCTTTGATCTGAAGCATTTTCTCACGCGTTGCTTTTTTAATAGGATCTCGCTGACCAAGCGGTTCTTTGCGAACCCAATCTTTGCCCCAAATAGCTTTAGATAGTGTGCGATTAAATGCGAAATAGGGGTTTGCTTCGTTGCGGTCAAACTCCCCGAGGACAACGGTGATCTGCTGGTCGATCTCTCGTTGCTTGAAGAGGGGATGCATAATAGCTTCAGCCATAAAATCAATGCCGGGCTCGATATTTTGCTTCGGAAGTGTAAAATAATATTGGACATTTTCTTCATGGGTTTCACCATTATAAACAATGCCAAGTTTATCGACTCGTTCGAGAAAGTCATCTTCGCTGGTGTCACGTTCGTTTGCAGTAAAGAACATATGTTCATACAAATGCGACAAGCCGTTGAATTCCGGCGATTCGGTAAAAGAACCGTTCTTGACAGCTACTTCGATCGTGACGATTGGGGTCAGATGATTTTCAATCACGAGAACCTCAAGTCCGTTGTCAAGTTTGAACCGAGTCCAGGGTGGCAATTGAGCGTTTGCTGCACTCCCACAAAGGATAATGATTGAAAATGCCAGAAAAAGTTTTAAGAGCATAATTATTCTACTCAGGGTCAGGAAATCTGTTACAAGTTCTGTTAATAATAATAGTTAGCGCAGATTCGTTTCATTGCTAAAGTCAGGTATGGGGGATGTATTTTGTACGGCATAGTGTTTACCCTCCCACAATATCAATAATATTGTAACATTTTATTGTCAAAAGTTTCAGATAGCGTCAATACGCCACCCGGCTCTATGAGTACCGGCGGAGAAATCCGACCGGGTACTGTGGTGCGTATTAATATGAATAAGAAAGACTCTGAGGCAGAAGACCTTTTATTGCTTTCTCGCATAGCTGCTTCGGATGCTGATGCTTTGAGTCGTCTCTATGATAAATACCAGCGAAAAGTGTATTCGGCGGTATTACAAATTGTTAGAAATCAGGAAGACGCGGGCGAAGTACTGCAAGACGTGTTTTTGCAAGTATGGGAAAAAGCCGGACTTTTTGATGGTAATCGTGGTACATTCGGTGCATGGCTTGCTACAATTGCCCACAACAAAGCGATCAATGTATTGCGATCACGACGTTTTAAGAAATCTGCTCAGGAGATACAGCAAGATTTTGAGCAATTATCAAGCATCCTGAGCCCACAAACTGTTGACACGCGAACAGCATTAGATAATCAGATCGAAGATGATGAGCGCAAACAAATGTTAGCACTGCTCGAGCGTATTCCGCTCGCACAACGAACCGCGCTGATCTTGGCATATTATAGTGGTTATTCACAAAGCGAGATTGCTGAGCATCTCCAGATACCACTCGGAACCGTAAAGACCCGTATGCGACAGGGGATGATAACATTACGAGAGCTTTTAGATGGCGAATAATATCACCGGGACATATAGCCAAGAAGAACGCGAGCGCATTGAAGCGTTGGCTTCGGCGTATGTACTCGGGGTACTCCATGAAAACGAGTCCGAATTTGCCGAGTTTGAAGCTTTGCTCGAAGCCGGTGATCCGTTGCTCGGCGAATTGCTCGAAGTTGGGTTTGATACTACGATAGCTCTTTTTGAGGCTGCACCTCAGTTCGATGCGCCTTCGCATATCAAAGAAACACTACTTGCGAAAATCACGACACTCGAAGCGACGACCGACCGCATGGTGCTCTACGACAGAGACAAAGCACCGCTTCCTGCATCGACTCTTACTACTATCCGTCGAAAAAACCGTACGATCATTTCGATCAGCCTTCTCGGTGGGTTGGTTATTTGTGTTTTGCTTGCTTTATTAGTAGTAAAGTCTGATAAGCTTGAGCGCTACTCCGGCTTAACAAAAGTATTGATGCGTCAGAGCGACTCTCTGAGACTATCGAATAAAGAGTTTGCGATTAATGACTCTCTTGTTCGTTGCGTGCTGAATATGTTACAGGAAGAAAGCGCACGATTGGTTACGATGACAACCACATTGCAGTCGAAGCACCAGCATGTATTTTATAGCCCCCTGCAAAAGATGGTTGTGGTGATGCGTGAGAATTTACCGCCGATTGATTCAAACCACGTCTATGAGATATGGGCTGTCGTCGGCAAGACTCCGATTCCTGTCGGTAGTTTTGTGGTTGACCCCCATGATAAAGAACCGATGTACACCTTCTCTACTGACTTAGCTTCTGCCGAAGCATTTGGTATTTCGATAGAGCAAAAGGGTACTGCGCCTTCACCAAAAAGTGAAATGATTTTTGTTGGTGAGGTGCCTCGCTTTGGCAGAAATTAATTGCCCACCCTGAATATTTTCTATATTTGCACCGAAGACTATGTTCTGATGTTTAATCAGACCAGCGTGCTACTGTCGTCGTGAGTCGTATCATTATGTCTATTGTCGTTGACTACTGCCTATGAATGTTGAACAGCTACGAGAATTTTGTTTGAGCTTGCCAAACGCCGCCGAAGATATAAAATGGGGTAATGATCTCTGTTTTGTCATTGGAGATAAAATGTTTGCGACCGCGAGTCTGAATCCGGCAAGTGGCTTTTCTTGCTCGTTCAAGTGTACGCCCGAAAAGTATGCGAAGTTGATCGAACGAGACGGGATCGTCTCTGCACCCTATACCGGGCGCTTTGGCTGGGTCTGCGTGCGTAAGCGTACTGCACTTTCGGAAGAAGAATTACGTACGCTGATAAAAGAATCGTATGATGCGATCCTCCATAATCTCCCGCAAAAGCTCCAGAAAGAATTGAAGGCTATGGTAAAAGATGTATAAGGTTTCTGTTGCCTTGAGATAGTGTATTAGTCCTTCGCCTGAGAAAATCTTCATATATTTGAAGTCAATACCAGGCACACCATGGGAGCAGAACGATCATTTCTAAAACGCATGGAGGGATATGGATTCCTCGCACATATCTACGACCATCTGCCTGACGAGTTCACGGCGATCTTCGAGATAGCCCGCGTGTTGGAAATGGAAGATTCTCCGCTTCGCGAACTTCTCGAACCTGCGTTACGACTACCGTCGCTCGAACCAAGTTCGGTAAAAGATAAGGTAGAGCTGTTCCAACCTGAAGTGATTACCGGCGAAGAATATGAAGCGGATTTTATTCGCAATCGTCGTGACATTGCTCGAATATACTCTTGGCAGTTCGCCCTTCCTGAGGATATCTTTGACCAACGACTTGCCGAACGTACACTTTGGATGCCGGTTGCAAAAGCTCCGAAGATCTTACCGGTTCAAGAGATCGGTGAAAGTTTTTCCTTCGATAGCCGCAAACAAAAAGTATTCGTACTCTTCGATACCTCTGCTTCGATGCGAGCGCACCACCGAATACATTTAGCCAAAGCAGCATTAGTTTATTTTCTTGAACGAAATAAAGATGACTTGGGCTTTATCAGCCTCAGGACATTCGATGATCAAGTTGGAGAACTCCATACTGCGATCGACGAAGAGAGTTATAATGCACTCATCCGCCACATCCTTCGACTTACCCATTTGGGCAACGGTACGGTATTGCAAAAAGCATTACTGACAGCACTTGATGAAATTGCTGCAATCGAACATTTAGCCGGAGCCGAAGTACTGATCATTACTGATGGTGCTGTAGCGATTGATGAGGCGATGGTTCGATCAAAAATGGACAGTGATACGAAATTGCACGTTGTGAAGATTGGGCACGCGCAAATTTTTGCTTCTGATAGGCAGATTGATGATATTGTCACTGCCGGAAAATTTGGCAATGCTAAATTACTCGCTGATCTTCAAGATCAGGAACGGGAATTGGTACGTGTCATTTCTAATACGCAGGCTCATGACAAAAAGTCACAGCTCGAACGGACACTTAATGGTGTTAGAACATCGCTCAAAAGCAAGAAAGCTGAGTTTGGGGAAGCATATAAAAAACTCTATGGACATGAGCTTGAGCGCCTCTCGGACATCTATGTCGAGATCGGCGACATTGATGATATTGCTTTATTTTGTGCCACTGCCGAAAGCATTGATGACATCGAACAATTGGTCGCCGAGCTTGAAGAAGACGCCGAGCAGTTCTTTACCCCTGAAATGACCAAAAAAATGGCGGTCTTACATGATCATATTAACTTTTTACTTGATTATGAAAAGGATGAAGCACTCAGGAAAAAACTTTCGCAACTTGATGAACGTCTAAAGAAGTTACTCGAAGAGGCAATGAGCCAAGACGATTTAGGAGGGCAAGGCGGAAAACCGGATTCGGCAAACAGTCGGATCTCATTGCCGCTTTCTGATGAAGACATCCGTGATCTCCACTTTTTGCTTGAGTTCGACGGAGCCTTTGGCAAAACACAATTGAAACTGCTTTTGAAGTATATGTTAAAAATCGCGATTAAGACTTCCAAACGTTTGTTTCGTTACAAGGAGTCGCAAGGCAATAGGTAACGTTAAAACACGTGAATTTACTACTTTCAATTCTCAAATCCTGAACCCACGTATTTTTGTAGAAACAATATAATACCAAGATGCCTCTTTCACCATTGGAGATCAAGAAAAAAGAATTTGAACAAAAAATGCGCGGCTATGACGTCGATCAAGTTCGTGCATTTCTTGACGAAGTAGCTCAGGAATTTGAGTTGGCATTGCGCGACCAATACTCGGTCGAAGATGAACTCGAAGCCCTTCGCAAAAAGCTTGAGCATTATCTTGCTCTCGAAAGCACCCTCGAGAAAACATTGCTGGCTGCCCAACAAACGGCAATCAAAATGGAAGACCAAGCAAAGCGCGAATCGGAATTGTTATTGCAAGAAGCACGACTCGAACGTGACAAGATGATGCGTGAGCTCCCCTTGGAAATCGAACGCGCCAGAGGCGAGGTGACACGACTAAAAGCGGAATATGAATCGACGATCGTCCGTATGAAGTCGATGATGGAAGGCTTTCAGACGTTCGTCAATACTATTTCAAAAACTGAAACAACATAGATGTTGCGATTCTATTATTCTCTTCTCCTGCTGATGCTGTGTTTGTCCGTTGGTTGTAAGACCGAAGAAGTGATAGCACCCACAACTTGCCCTGTCTGTGCAAACCCGTTGCTTGACTCAAGTGCGCAGGTAACGATTAGCTCAATTACCGACGGCGACACGTTTTCCTTCGTCGAGCGTAATGAAAAGATCAATATCCGTATTCTCGGAATTGATACTTACGAAACTCGTCATGATGCTAGGTTGGACTCGCAAGCAGTTCACGCAGGAATATCGATTGATTCTGCTTATACATTAGGGCTACGCGCAAAAGCATTTGCAGACTCGTTATTGCACGGTCGAGTAGTATTGCTTTACCGTGACCCGCGCCAGCCAAATTTTGATGTGTACGGACGATTACTGAGGCACGTAACTTTTCTCGAGGGGATTGTCAAAACAGACTATGGCACATTGATGCTCCAGAAGAAGCTGGCTGTTGTTGATACATTGTAATATTATGAACGAATAAAGAAAAAAGAATGGACACTATCTGCAATGGTTGTATTAGTAGTCATTCCGTTTGTTCGGTCTAAAATGTTTAGCGTAGAGGACATCAGCCGCTCTCGTGAGTTTCCGGAGTTTGATGTGTTTCTTGTATAGAGAATTACCACATCGGAAAGATACTCGCCATATACTTCTTCAAATGTATTGGTAT
>JANYDV010000245.1 GCA_025363505.1 Bacteroidota bacterium | reverse complement strand
GCATATTTTGGGATGCGATCCGCTCTCGATCTTAATGAATTACTGACCTTAACAGTGGTAATTGTGGTGTTCTCCGGAGTACTCTTGGCTTTACGTGCAATCGGGTGGCAAGAAATTTCAAGTTTTTTTGAACGCAGAACGCTAAATGATCAAGCCATCGGATGACATATCAAGAAAAAAATATTAATCCGTGGTCGCCAGAGCGTTGGGCTGTGACAGGCTCCCAACCGTTACAAACCCTTCCCCTTGTCACGATTGGAATTCTGAATTATAATCGTTGTGATGAATTACAAAGAACGCTTGATTGTGCTACGAGGGCAATAGATTACCCGTTGATCGAGTTTATTGTTGTTGATAATGCTTCGAGTGACGGAAGCATAGAAATGGTAAACAAAAAATTTCCGAATGTTCGTGTTATTGAGATGCCGACAAATATCGGTACCGCGGCACGGAATGAATTTTATCGTGAAGCTCGCGGGAAATATATTTTCTCGTATGATGATGATTCATTCCCGGCGACACCGGCAACTATCTTCAATGTCATTCAAATGCTCGAAGAGCGCCCGGAAATTGATATAGTATCATTCTATTGTTATCAGCCACTTACTTTTTTTGTAGAAAGTGGCGGGTTAGAACAATTCAGCTTTTCAGGTAACTCTCGCAGTGGCTATGAAGGGCTTTTTTTTGTTGAGGGGGGGATGTGTGTCCGCCAAGATTCATTCAAACGTATTAGTGGCTATGACAATGATTTCTTTTGGGGGGCAGAGGGCGCTGATCTCACACTGCAATGCTACAAGCTCGGAATGAAGACTCTCTACTATCCTGCTTGTGCCACCTTGCATATGAAATCTCAGCAAAATCGAAATACTGTTCGGAATGTCAAATTTTTCACCAGAAATTATATTTGGATTATTGGAAAACATTTTCCGATTCTCGCAGCTATTCCTTTAATGACGCTCTATATTATGCGCCGGGTAATAGCAATTGTCTTGCATCCGTCGTTTGCTTCGGGATATGTTCAAGGGATTCTTGAGGGAATTGCAGGTTTACAAAAACAATTCAGAAAAAACGACAAGCTAAGTTTGAGACAAGTTTTTGGTTTGAAGCGTTGGTATCTTTTTCTACTTCGTTGGTAAGATTTTGCGTATTCTTCAACTTGCACCCAGGTTTCCGTTTCCGCTGATTGACGGCGGTGCGATCGGTATTTTTAAGCCGACCGAAGCTATTGCTCAGCTCGGACATGAAATTACCTTTGTTACATTTCCTGATACTGATCACGAGGTCACAAATGTGGGACTCAAGCAACTTGGTTCGTTTGCTCGGGTTGAATTAGTATCGAAACCCTTGCCGTCGAGAAATGCAACATTGCTCCGTACAATGTTCAATGGTGCTTATCCGATCGAGAGACGCATGATGCCCGAAATGTATGTCTTACTGCAACGATTGTTGCAAGAATCGAAGTACGACATCGTGCATATCGACGCATGTCATATGGGAAAGTATGGAATGTGGATTAAAGAGAAGTACGGACTTCCCATTGTTCTTCGACAACATAATTTCGAGACACAGATCTATCGCCGCTTTGCGGCGGCGACTGCGAATCCCATCGCAAAACTGGTTGCCTCGATCCATGCGAAAAGAATGCTCGTCGAAGAGACAAAAATCATAGCGGGGCATGATCGTGTGGTCGCCATTAGTACAGAGGACGAAGCTCAAATGGCGCAATATGTCCCTCAGGCAAACTATCGGATTATTCCGGCTGGGGTTGATACGGATTATTTTAGACCCGAACATCCTGAAAATAAAGGCAATAGTGTGCTTTGGGTAGGTGGCATGGATTGGGAGCCCAATCGCGATGCTGTCACTTTTTTTGCGAAGGATATTCTGCCGCTTGTTGTTGAAAAACATCCTGATATAGTTTTTAATATTGTCGGCTCGGGTACTCAAGAGTTGACGGCAATTGAAGCAGAATCGGGAGGCAGGATCAGGCTTCATGGGCGTGTTCCGGATATCCGACCATATCTTGCCGCTGCAAGTGTTATGGTTTGCCCGCTTCGTGTTGGTGGGGGTATGCGATTGAAGCTCCTCGACTTTTTTGCCGCAGGCAAGGCTGTTGTTTCAACCCATATTGGTGCTGAAGGCAATCGCGGTATTAATAACAAGCATATTTTGCTTGTCGATGAACCTACAAATTTTGCAAGCGCAATTGTGACATTATTAGATGATCGAAATTTTGCTCAGCTGATCGGTCGTAATGCGAGAATGCTCGCTGAAAAGGAATACTCATGGCAACGCATCGCTCGTGATTTTGTCGGAGTCTATGATGAATTGCTGGGACGCTAACAATGATATTGCTCAATGTTGTTATCATATTCTGTGCGCTCATTGTCGGATATTGCTACCTGCTCTATCCGATGCTTATTCGCTTACTTGCAAAAAAATATCCTGTACCGTCAATCATTGACGAGTCCTACCAGCCCGGTATTTCTATTATTCTTGCCGTACACAACGAAGAGCGTGTTATCGAGAGTTGTCTGGCTTCACTATTAGCATTGGACTATCCGAGAGAACGTATTGAGATCCTTATTGGCTCTGATGGTTCAAGCGATTGCACGAATGAGATACTCCTACGATATCAGGCTCAGTATCCATATATAAAAGCATTTTGTTTCACAGCACAACGAGGAAAGATTGAAGTGCTGAATGATCTCATCGCAGCGACAACATCCGAGATACTTTTTTGTCTCGACGCTGACATCGAACTGACTCCGAATACGTTGCGAGTACAAGTCCGGCATTTTGCTGATCAAAAGATCGGTGCAGTCGCAGGACTCTATAAGATCGAAAGCCCGGAAGGATCGGTACTATCAAAATCAGAAGAAGAATATACTTCGCTTGATCAACAGATTCGCACCGCAGAAAGCATTTATCATTCAAGTGTCGGCTTGGGTGGATGTAATTATACAGTGCGCCGTTCGCTCTGGAAGCCATTTCCCGATAATCTCATCCATGATGATCTGTTCATTTTGCTCTCAGTTCTTGACCAAGGATTCCGTGTTTTTTTCGAGCCCCTTTCTGTTGCCTCTGAAAAATTCGCACGTAATATTCGAGAAGAATTTCGTCGAAAATCACGATCAGCATCGCGCGGTTTCCATACCTTCTCCTTTTTCCCGGAGTTAATGTTTCCTCGCTCAGGCAAAAGTGCATTGCTACTATGGTCTCATAAATTGCTTCGTTGGCTTAGTCCGTTATTTATGATGATTGCTATTGGGCTGGCAGTGGTTGGATATAATGCTACATCGGGTTTGTTTTATCAGATCATTCTCTCGGGGGTTGTCTTGGCAGCAGTGATTGTCGTTATGGGGTACTATGCCGAGCGACGGAGTATTGCCATTCCGTTGGTGCGACAATTATCGTGGTTAATTGTTATGAATGCGGCGTATGTCGCCGGTGCGATGAAATATCTGACAAAAAGTGACCATCAAGTCTGGATGTCTTCTTCACGCCCCGAATCAGAAAAACAATAATATGTAATGAGCAGAAGAAAAGAACTCATCAGTTTGTTGCTTGGCGATCTCCTCGCCATCATCGGCTCGTGGTTCTTATTCTATTGGCTACGTTTTTTTTCCGGGTTATTCATTGTCCGATCCGACTTGGAATTTGATGTCCCTCATGTACTCCAAAGCTCGATCTTTATCTATTTTTTCTGGTTCGTTGCTTTTTTATTTTTTGGACTCTATCGATCTTGGTACGTCCGTCCGATCTTTGATGAGATTGTTACAGTTCTGAAAACAGAAGCATTCGGAACCGTTGTATTTATGATCGTGGTACTTTGGGACCCCTTAACCCCAAACGAAGCCCCCACCCCTACTCGTAATGATCCGAGACTATTAGGATTATTATACTTTGGATGCATTACTGTCTTAACAGTCTCCGTTCGATTGCTTATTCGATATACGCAACGGAGGCTGCTCGAAGCAGGGATTGGTTTGCGTCCGGCGATTATTGTGGGCGAAGGAGTAAAAGCGCAACAACTTGCGCATAATCTCTCACGGGCAAAACGTCTTGGCTATGAAGTGTTGGGCTATGTGAGCGCGAATGGCATTGATGAAGCTCAGCCCATCCAACAATTGCAACGGCTTGGTTCATACGAAACGCTCGAACAAGTGATCAGCGAAAAAAACATCAAAGAAGTATTGATCGCGCTGGATTCCGGGGAGCACCATCGTCTGCTCGATCTTCTCGGCAGACTTTCGGCTCAGAATGTTGGGATGAAGATTGTCCCCGATCTCTATGATATTATCTCAGGGCAAGCTCGCACAAGAGAAATTTACGGATTTCCGCTGATTGATATTAATCCTGAGATTATGCGCCCTTGGGAAGAAGTGACCAAGCGCATTATGGATATTGTCATCAGTGCTGTTATTATCGTTGTTGGGCTGCCGGTCTGGATTGTTGTTGCTCTTGCTGTTGGGCTTTCTTCAAAAGGTCC
>JANYDV010000177.1 GCA_025363505.1 Bacteroidota bacterium | reverse complement strand
GTAATAAGAAAAGCCGGAAGAAACGATGCAGTCAGGAATGAAACGATTGCCGATTCTAAGAATGTATTCACCAACACCGATTTCATTAACTCTAATAACTGACTGATATGTGGAGCATCACCGACAATATATGGCTTGATAACTTTATCAAAATTAACAGCAAAAATAAAATCGAACGGGATACGTACAATTATGCTCAGAACAAAAATCAGCAATACCCCAATGAAAAATATTCCGACGATCCGTACAAAATTACCGCTGGTGAGTTCAAAACTACGTGATGCTGACTTTATAGGTCCCAGATTTTCAGACACTAATACCACTTGCGAGAAGGATAATCGAACCATAGCAAAGAAGATAATGCCAAGAGTGGCAAGCATTACTAATATTCCAATATATGTAGACAATGCAAAACCAATACCTATCAATACCCCGAATCCTGTCAGCATTGCAAGCGAGATCAAGATAATCTGCACCAACAATAGAAACATATTCTTCGATAGTGCTAATCGAATAACTTTGCCCATATTTAACGACCGCCCCTCAAACTCACGAGAAGCAAGATCATACATTCCGGCAGTTTGGAATGCTGCACCGAGTATTAATAAAATTATTCCCGGGCTGAGGCGATAAAACATCTGCAGTAAGAGACCCAAGAACGGTGTGCTCCGGCTTTCCTTTTCTTGTGTCGCTTCACTAATGCTGCTACTGATACCAAACAAACTATCCACACGAGCCCTGATTATTTCACTCTTTTTATCCGCAGGCAGTTCTTTGGTTGACCGTTCATAAGCACTGTCGATCAATTTAAATCTCTCGGCATAGAGAATGCGATATACGCTAAAATTATTATCATTTTTAGCGACATCAAGAAAATAATCTCTAATGGTTATTTCCGATTGCTGACTGGTGAAATGATGATCATTCAGATACGTATTTATATCGGAAGTTGCTTCGGAAAGACCCCAATACAACACTATCCACCCCAGAAAAAAAGACAATAGAGTAATCAACCCCATTTTCAAAAATGTAGCCCGAACGATGCGGATAGATTCACTAATAATGCCGCCCAGATCTAACTGTCGTGATGGTATCATACGATTTTATAACTCTTTTAAAAATGCAGCTTCATTTAAAACAATGACTCCGAGATCTTGAGCTTTGTCAAGTTTCGAGCCTGCTTCAACACCCGCAACGACATAATCAGTTTTCTTACTTACCGAGCCAGTTACTTTCCCGCCTCGACTTTCGATCTTCTCCTTAGCTTCGTCGCGAGTCATTGCCATGAGTGTACCGGTCAGAACAACTGTTTTATTTTTGAAGAACGCAGAATCAATCGCTTGAGAAACACTTTCAGACTTTGCAAATGTCAAATCGGCGCCTCGCAAACGATCCAGTATTGCTAAATTCTTATCATTTCTAAAATAATGGAACACGCTTGACGCAATCTCCGGACCAATATCGGGCACTTCATCTATGGCTTCCAGTGACGCTTCTTTTAAAACATCTATTGAGCGGAAGGAATGGATCAGTGTTTTCGCAATATTTGTGCCAACGTGTCGAATGCCAAGGGCGAATAACACTCGCTCCGGTGATTGTTGTTTACTGGCTTCAATACCCGTTAATAAGTTTTCGAGTTTTTTTTCGCCCATTCGTTCAAGTGTGAGAAGAGCTTCTTGTTTTGAACTAAGATCATAAACATCAGCAATGGTAGTGAGTAAACCCGCATCGACAAATTGTTGTACCGATTGCTCACCAAGCCCCGCAATGTCCATTGCTCCTCGTGCCGCAAAATGGGTAATACGTGCAATCACTTGTGGCGGACACTGTGGGTTTTCGCAATACCATCCTACTTCGCCTTCAAGTCGGACAAGTTCTGAGCCACAAGCGGGACACTTCGTCGGGTAATGATATTTTTTTGCACCTTTGCGTCGTTTCGAAATATCAACCCCAACTACTTTTGGTATCACTTCCCCACCTCGTTCGACAATCACGGTGTCGCCGATACGAAGATCTTTGCGTTCAATCTCGTCGGCGTTATGAAGTGTCGCACGACGGATCGTAATGCCTGTGAGTTGTACAGGTTCAAGTTCGGCAACAGGAGTGATCGTACCCATTCTGCCGACTTGCAATGTAATGCCATTCAATATTGTCCGGGCTTGTCTGGCTTCAAATTTATAGGCTATTGCATAACGAGGTGATTTAGCAACGTTGCCAAGTTCGTCT
>JANYDV010000140.1 GCA_025363505.1 Bacteroidota bacterium | reverse complement strand
GCTCTTGCAAAGAGCGGCATCACAATCAATCGTAAACTTCTTGCTGATATCGCACTCCGCAATCCGGAAGCGTTTACAGCTGTAGTCAAAGCCGCAACAAAGAAATAGACATTCTGTTCTTTGATAAAAAAGGTGGGTAATACCCGCCTTTTTTTATGTCTTTTATTCTGTAAAAAAAGGATTTTTATGAATCTTCGGACACTTTCCATTCATCAATGCGTTCTATTTGGTACGCTATGACAATAAACGATATAGACCAACGACGAGTCGCTTTGCTTTCTGCACTCGAAGCCATTAATTCAGCAGAAATGCTTGAGTCGTTCAAACTTGCGCATTTGGTACGCAAAGGCTCGATTGCCGAGATGTTCGAGCAATTAAAAAATGTATCAAAAGAAGACAAGCCGGTTGTTGGCAAAGTCCTGAATGTATTTCGCGCTGAGATCGAAGAAGCATTTAAGTCACTTGAAGCGACGCTGGGTTCGGCGAAAGAAGTTTCGAAAGAAACGATTGATCTGTCGATGCCTGCTCGGTCAGTTATCGTCACAGAGCCGGGGCACGAGCATCCTTTGATTTCTACGCTCAATAGAATGGTCGGTATTTTTACGGCAATGGGATTTGATGTAGCCTACGGTCCGGAAGTGGAAGATGATGAGCATAATTTTGAGAAATTAAATTTTGCGGCTGATCACCCTGCCCGAGATATGCAGGATACTTTTTTTGTAAAACCAACTGCCGATTGGAGCCCCGATAGTGCGATGAAGCCGGCACTACTTCGAACCCATACTTCACCGGTGCAAGTGCGATTAATGGAGAGTGGCAAACTTCCAATACGATCAGTCATGCCCGGACGTGTGTATCGTAATGAAGAGATCACCGCTCGAAGTGCGGCATGTTTTTTTCAGCTTGAAGGATTAGTGATTGACAAAGGTATTTCGATGGCTGATCTCAAAGGAGTACTGCTGGAGTTCGCTCGACAATTTTTTGGCAGCGACTCGAAAATCCGAGTCCGCCCGTCATATTTTCCTTTTACCGAGCCAAGTGTTGAGATTGATGTCAGTTGCTATCTCTGTTCGGGCAAAGGATGCCGTGTTTGTAAGTATAGCGGGTGGCTTGAGATCCTTGGCGCAGGAATGGTACATCCTAACGTCCTAAAGGCTTGTGGTATTGATGACGAGATTTATACCGGCTATGCATTTGGGATGGGAATCGACCGTACGGCACTAATGAGATACGGGATTAATGACATCAGAATGTTCACCGAAAACGACTACCGTTTTTTACGCCAATTCTGAACTTTCATCCTATTATTAAAGGTTTACTACTTATACATTCAAACAATACACTTATGACAATTCGCAGATCTATCCAATCGTGTACGCTGGCAATTGTTGCCGGTTCTGCAATGTTTTTTAACGGTTGCAGTGATACCACGACATCAACAACATCCGGACCCGTCACTCCGAAAACCGGATCGAGCTATACTTATTCCCAACACTATAAAGACTCGACCAATACTGGTGTGACTGAAAACGATTCTACTATTGTCGCTACAGTTATCAGCAGTGGACTTACTTACCAAGGTAAAGACAATGTCATCACCCTTCATGATGGTAATGGAGCTGATACACTTCGTTATGTAATGGAAGCCAATGGCGATGTGTCAGTCTATCGTGCGAATTTTACCGCCAACGTCAGCGTAGCACCGATCTCATTTGTCAATCCAACTCCGTGGATGACTTTACCGTTTGGCTCTAAAAAGACAGGAGTCGCATTATTTACGGCTTATGATACCATTAATGTGAAAGGTACAAATATTCCACTGGTGATTGTTGGAACGGGTGATTATATCGGTACTGAAACACTTGTTGACGGGACAGGCAAAAAAATTGCAAGCGGCAATAAAGCAAAATTAACAATCACTGTTACCGGCTCATATTTAGGAGCGAATATTAGTGTGGTCGTTGGGCAGACCTATTCATTTGATCCGACAATCGGCGGTTACTTTGCTTCGGTCGGGACATTTAACCTCCCACCTGTTTCATTCTTTGGTACCACTATTATTCAAGGTGACCAATCAACCAAAACAAGAGTATTAGCAAATTTTTCGCTGATTAAATAAGCGGTATTGCGTTTGACTTAAAACCCCGCCGCTCGAAACAAACGGTGGGGTTTTGTTTTACCCCAACAATATTTTATGAAGATTTCTCTACGTTGGCTGTCTGAATATGTAGATCATTCATTCACTCCGGACGAACTTTCGGATAGATTAACCTCGCTCGGAATCGAAGTTGAAGCCATCGAAGATCAAGCAAAACGCTTTGGAAAGATCGTTGTCGGCGAAATCATCGAAGCCGTTCAACACCCTAACGCCGACAAACTTCGACTGACGCAAGTAAATATTGGTTTGAGCGAGCCATTAAAAATTGTCTGCGGCGCCCCCAATGCACGTGCGGGTCTCAAGGTTGCGGTAGCAACAGTCGGTGCTGATCTGGGTGAGGGTTTTGTGATAAAAAAAAGTAAAATTCGTGGTGAAGTCAGCGAAGGAATGCTATGCTCGGCAAAAGAACTTGGTCTATCGGAAGAGCATGATGGTATTATTGAATTGCCTATTAATACCACCGTTGGAATACCATTCTCAGAGGCGATAAAAAAGAATGATGTGATTCTGGAAATCGGCATTACCCCGAATCGGGCTGATTGTTTGAGTCATATTGGTATTGCTCGTGAGGTCGCAATTGCTGCAGGAAAGAGCATAAAAAAGCCAACGATTAATAAGAAGTTTTTTGAGACTTCCGGTGCTCCGATCAATTCTGTTGCGACGGTTACAATTACTGACCCCGAGCTGTGCCCGAGATATGCGGCGCGTATTGTTCGGGGAGTTACCATTCAAGAATCTCCGCAATGGCTTCGTGAACGTCTCGAAGCCGTGGGCTTGCGTCCGCGAAATAATATTGTCGATATTACTAATTTTGTTTTGATGGAGTGTGGGCATCCTCTTCATGCATTTGATTTTTCTAAAGTCACCGGCGGACATATTGTTGTCCGACCCGCAGACGGCTTTGCTCAAAAATTCATCACCCTCGATGATAAAGAACGTGAATTACCAACTTCTGCTTTGCTCATCAGTGATCCTGATAAGCCTCTTGCTATCGCCGGAATAATGGGCGGCGGCAACTCGGAAATCGAAGACTCTACAACAGATGTACTAATCGAGTCAGCATATTTTAACCCGAGTTCGATCCGTCGTTCATCGAAATTGCTGGCTCTTTCGACCGATGCTTCATACCGTTTTGAACGTGGGGTTGATATGGAGAACGTATTATTTGCCCTCGACCGAGCTGCGGCATTAATGGTCGAGCTTGCAGGTGGTGAAGTATTAGAAGGAGTGATTGATGAATATCCTCGTAATATTGAACCAAAAATATTTTCTTTTCGTCCCGAACGTGCAAACACATTGATCGGTGCACACATAGAAAATGCGGTGATGGAGCAAGCTTTAATATCTGTCGGATGCACTGTCGAGAATTCCAATTCATCATCTTGGCTGATTACCGTTCCATCATGGCGTGTTGATATGTCAATCGAAGTTGATGCCATTGAGGAGATAGC
>JANYDV010000102.1 GCA_025363505.1 Bacteroidota bacterium | reverse complement strand
GCATATTGGTCACGCCATTGCCGACCGGACTTTCAGCGCGAGCGGCTGTAAAAAATCCGGCTTTCTTTGCGATCACTACACAACGTGATGACGAGACTTTCGCGTTTTTGATGATAAAAATACCAAACTTGTTGGTGACTGTCGTGAGCGAAGCTCCCGTAACGGTAGCTCCGACAACAGGTTGCCCGGCTTCGTCAACGATCTTACCGACAATAGTTGTCGTAACCGTTGCACCGCCGAGATTATTAGGGTCATTAACAGCCGCATCTTTTGAGCAACCGCTGAGACCCGTAAACACAACAAATAGCGCCAGAAGCGCCGTACATACTACGCTCGATGTAGAGAAATGACCGATGATGTTTCGTTTCATATTCTTTGAGGGATTGGTGAAAATATTCAGTAATAGATATATAATGCTTTTCGAGTGCAAAAGTTACAACGAGGGGGAAATTTCTTTGGGTAAGAAATTTCCCCCTCGGGCAAGCCGACGGCATGCCCGTTAAGAAATGTCTTTATGCTCGTTCTGCGGGCAGGTACAAATTTTTGACGTATTCTTTGACCATTCGTTCGCTGGAGAATTGGGGCAGCACCGAGGCGATGGATTCTTTGACGACTTTCATCCATTCGGTTGGGATGTTTTCGAGATTGCGGTGATAGTACATCGGGACAATCACTTGTTCAAGCTGTTGATAAAAACTCTCGGCATCGAGCGCATCTTGTGCTTCCTCGCTCAGTCCTTCGTGGCTATCGATAGCCCAGCCGTTTTTGGTGTTGTACCCTTCGATCCACCATCCATCGAGTACTGATAAATTTGGGACCCCATTAATTGCTGCTTTGATGCCGCTGGTGCCGGAGGCTTCGAGCGGGGCGCGTGGCAAATTGAGCCAGAGATCAACTCCGCGTACCAACAGTTTGGCGGTGTGCATCGAATAATTTTCGAGGAACATAATTTTTCCTCTGAAAAGCGGATCGTGCGCATAATTCCAGACTTCTTTGATCAATGCTTTTCCGCCTTCGTCAGCAGGATGTGCTTTGCCGCTGAATATTATTTGTACCGGACGTTCTGGATTATTTAAAATTTCCGCAAGGCGTTCTTTATCGCGAAACGGAAGCAAGGCACGTTTGTAGGTTGCGAACCGGCGTGCGAAGCCGATCGTGAATGCACTGGGGTTGTAGAGTGCGCCGCGAGTGATCATATCTTTGTCATCATCTGGTGCGCGCTTGCGAAGCAAATCACCGATGTATCTCCCGAGATGCCTCGAAAGTTGGGAGCGGACGTGCCAGAGCAACACATCAGGTATTTGATGAACGTGTTTCCAGAAATCAGGGTCATCAATCGAGCCACGCCAATCCGACGGCATTGCCATTCGCAACAACTCATCGAACTCAGGTGCAAGCCACGTCGGGATATGCACGCCGTTGGTAACGTGAATAATGTTGCTCGAAGGAGTTTCGATTCCCTTCCACATCTTGCGCGTGACTTCTTCGTGTTTTTTACTGACGGCGTTGCGATGATCTGCCATCGAAAACGCCAGCGACGTCATATTAAAGGCTTCGCCATATTCTTCTTGATGCAAGCCGAGCGAGAGAAATTGCTCTTTTGAAATTCCGAGTTCGCGAATCGTCTCTTGAAAATAATCAGCAACGATTTCAGGTGCAAAGGCGTCATGCCCTGCCGGAACAGGTGTGTGAGTCGTAAAGACAGACGTTGCTTGAATATGAGCAACCGATGAATGGAACGAGCGTCCCTTTGCCATTTCCAATCGCAAGCGTTCGATAAACAAAAACGACGAATGTCCTTCGTTCGCATGATAGACCGCAGGCTCGATTCCTAATTGTTGCAATGCACGAACACCGCCTACACCAAGCGCATATTCTTGGCGCAAACGATAGA
This sequence comes from Bacteroidota bacterium, assembly GCA_025363505.1. Classification (GTDB taxonomy): domain Bacteria; phylum Bacteroidota; class Ignavibacteria; order Palsa-1295; family Palsa-1295; genus JAFDZW01. Next base: position 872 of record JANYDV010000102.1, on the reverse strand, counting down.
GTTTGTCGCCGCCATAGAGTCTTCGAGTAATTTCGCGATCAGCCGCAACATTTATTTCAAGATCGGAATCCATGAGATAGAGCGTGACCGTTCCGACTTTTACTTTCCAAAGTTTGAGATGCAGTTTTTGTTGTTCGTTATCGAGATGCAACGAAATAATTACCGGCTTGCCATCGGAGCCAAGCACTTCCTGCACGGCAGTGCCTTTACGATCAAGATCGTGATACTCCGCAATTTGATCACCATCGGTGGTGATGTGTTGCACAAAATATCCGAACGGATATAAAAATCCGACTGCGACCAGCGGCAACCCCAGATCATCAGCGGTCTTGACGTGATCGCCGGCTAAGATCCCAAGCCCGCCACTATAAATTGGCAAGCTCGAATGCAAACCAAACTCGGCAGAAAAATAGGCAATGGGTTTGCCAAGAGATTCTTGATGCTCGGTGGCAAACCATTTGGTCGAGCGTTCGCACGCCAAATCATAATTGGCAAGCAGTGCATCGTAGTGATGCAAAAATTCGGGTTGGTGAGCAAGTTCATCAAAGCGCGAGCGAGGCGTATTGAGTAATACGCTAATCGGGTTGTGCTCGCTGAGTGTCCAATGATAACGCGAGATCATTCTGAAGATCGAGCGCGATTGATGGTCCGACGCCCACCAAATATCATAAGCAATATCAGCAAGCCGCTCGATTCTCAGCGGCAGAAGTTTCCGTAGTTCGTCTATTTCATTTGTATGCATTGGCGGGTTTTAACAGATTCGGTCGAATAGTCATTCCGAACACAAAGGTAATCTCAGAGAAGTGGTATTTGTCATGCTCGTGAAGACGGGCATTTAGCATTAAATCGCGATAGATTCCCGCCATCGCGGG
>JANYDV010000057.1 GCA_025363505.1 Bacteroidota bacterium | reverse complement strand
ACGGCGATTATGTAAGGATCTCGAATTTTAATGACGGACTTATCATCGGAGCACGATCGAGCTTTCTTGTGGACTCAACCACACTTATTGATCTTCGGCTCGAACGTGACTTTTATCGCAACCGATTCATTCCAAATTATTATAATAGCTTTTACGAGCGTGAGCGATTCAATGATGATATTTCACCGAATGATTATTTGACAAAGACTACCAAACTTTCCGATACAAGCGGTGGCAATGGTAACGGTTTCAAAGCCGGAGCCTATGCGGATTTTTCAAATATAGTACAAGCAGGACTAACCTATAAGCATCTTGATAATATTCGTCACAATGATATTCTCACGATAAGTTTGACATTCCCAAATATTTGGTGGACATTTTATGGAGCATTAGACTATCAGCGACGCAATATCGACGGACCGGGAGACTACTTCGGCTTTGATGATAACACACAAGCTGCGGCGAGATTAAGTGCGCAACCATTTAAATTTCTTACACTCACATTAATCGCCCGTTGGAGTTGGACTCGCGACCCAGAGACAAATCACGTAACCAGACAAACAATCATTGAACCGAAAGCCAATGTTATTCTTAGATTTTAGAATACGTCGCCTCTGAGTATACGGGCTCGTTGACGAACAACGGTAGTATAAGGTGACTTGGGAAATCTTGCCAGAAAATCTTCATAGAGTTTTAGTGCTTTGTCTTTTGCGACAAGTTGTTCATCGGTAATCTGGGCTTCACGAAGTGCCATCCGATCGAGCAATGGACTTTCCGACATTTGCGTTTGCATCTGGTCAAGCAGTGATAGTGCTTCGGTCCATTTTCCCATGTTAACCATCAGGTCTGCCGCACGAAGAGCAGCCTCATCAGCGATCTCGGCTTTAGGGTATGTTTGTTTAATCGAAAGATAAAGCGTCAGAGCACTATCACGGTCAGAACCAAGCGCCAGCAATTCAGCTCTTGCAAATATTTTCATTGCTTGCTCGGTCGAGCTATTTAGATTTTCAGTAATAAGCGTATGCAATGCGATTGCGTCATTTGCAAAATCGCTCGTTGGCACGGACATTACAATCGACAGTTTTGCCAGTGCTGAGTCGAAACGACCATCGAAGTATTCAAGTCGGGCTCGTTCAAAAAGAACATGCCTTCTATTTTCAGCATCATCAGGGCGGTTTCGACGATCGAGCGCACGATCTATATCCGAAAGATACCCCTGTGCTTTAGTGAGTTCGGCTTGCGAGAGCGCAATTTCTTCTAATGTAAAATATGCGTTACGAGTCGGTTCGCCAAATGAGGGTGAGCGCTGGATGATCTGCGCATAGATCGCGGTGGCTTCGAGAGGATCGTGTAATTGCTTAAACGCAAGATCACCCGCCTGCATCAATGAGCCAATAGCAACATCAATCGGAATACCGGTGGAAGCAAAAGACTTATATTTATTGATCAGATCGCGAACTTCGCCAACAGGTGGAGTGCGCTGACGTGTTACCATTGCTTGTCGAGCCTTCAGAGAACCGAGCTGGACCTGAAATATAAATGGATTGCCCCTCATATCTCCGGGACCTAATCGCTTTAGTGATTCGTCGTATGCCTTGGTTGCTGTCTCATAAGCCCCTTCCGCAAGAGCGCGCTCAGCAAATTGAGCCAACTCAAAACCCGAGGTTGACGTGCCGGAGGCGGATGTTTTTTGATCAATGGTCAGAAATATATTGAGCGCATTAGGATAATCTTTTAGTTCGCCGTAACACCAACTGAGTAATCGCAATTCGGCGGTTGTTGCCACAGTGACATCGATATGGGAGATCACTGTTTTAATGAGCGTTTTATGAGTAGTCGTATCGGCAGTGAATTGCGCTATACGGCTTTGAATTGTCTCTAGACCTCGTTCGTCATCGCGAAGTAAGGCTAGATATTCTTTGGTACCATCATCGTAGCGACTCATTTTAAACAACAACTTCGCAATCTCTGAAGTAAAATAGTCTGCATGCTCACTACTTTTACGATGCTCGATTAACATCGCAAGTGCTTCTTCGTCATATCCAACATCAATCATTGCATTGGCAACTGCAATCACTACAGAAAAAAGATCAGATGCGGGCGAAGCACTTTCTGCATTGTGGAAAGCTTGAAGTGCATCTGACTTATGATTGAGTTGTGCACGAGTTTTCCCTAAGAGAAGATAGAGATCAAAAGTATTAATCGGCTGGCGTTTTACCCTATCGGTAAGTACCTGTTCAAGATCAGAAAATTGTTTGAGCATATATAATGCTCGGACATATCCGTCCCCAACTTCTTGATTATTGGGATAAATCTTATAGAGTTCTTCATACACCCGCAGAGCATTCGGAATATCGCGAGTACCTTCGTACACACTTGCCAAACGTAATTTTTGCATAAACTCCGCTTCGCTCATTGTCTGGGCTGACAATGAGAATGGAATCCACAATAGAACTATAAAGATTAAATACTTCATTCGATGGAAAGTTACGTCATACTCAACAATATGTAACGGTAGTTTGTCATTATGATTTGTACTTCGAAGGGTCGATTTCTTTCAATCTTTCGCTAATTATTTTTTCTTGTCCAAACTGAGTGGGGTTGTAATAGACTTTTTCTTGCAGTTCATCAGGCAGGCAATTCATTTCAGCATGGGCATTTTCTTTGGAATGAGCGTATTTGTAACCTTTACCGTAGCCGAGCTCTTTCATTAATGATGTAGGTGCATTTCGAATATGTAAGGGTACCGGCATGTTTGGATTTGCTTTTGCATCCTCCATTGCTTCATTGATCGCTGTGTAGGATGCGTTCGATTTTGGTGCAGAAGCAAGATAAGCGGTGACCTGTGAAAAAATAATTCGAGACTCTGGCCACCCTACTGCCGTTACAGCAGTCCAGCAATTGGTTGCCATTACAAGCGCCATCGGGTCTGCATTACCAATATCTTCCGAAGCGAGTATCACCATTCGGCGAGCAATAAACTCAGGATCTTCCCCCGCTTCGATCATTCTCGCAAGCCAGTATATTGCTGCGTTGGGGTCGGAGTTACGTATTGATTTGATAAATGCACTGATGATATCATAATGCATCTCACCGCCTTTATCATATCGCGAAGCTTTTCTACCGAAGGCGCTCTCTATGATCTCTTGTGTGACTAAGAGCTCTCTGTCCTCGTTAGCTGGTGCAATCGATATCGCAAGTTCTAAGGCTGAAAGTAATTTGCGCGCATCTCCACCCGAAAGAGCAAAGAGCGACGCTCGAGCCGTCGGATCTACAGTAATTTTTTGCTCTCGCAACTCAATGTCATCAGTAAGTGCCTTCTGAAATACACGATCAAGCGAAATCTCGCCGAGGGATTCGAGCACATACACACGTGAACGTGATAGTAGCGGTGAGATGACTTCAAATGATGGATTCTCTGTCGTTGCACCAATGAGTGTGATCGTCCCGTTTTCGACAGCACCAAGCAAAGCATCTTGCTGTGATTTCGAGAAACGATGAATTTCATCAATAAAAAGAATACTGCGTTTTTGGAGTTTGATGTTTGCTCTTCGGGCATCTTCAATCGTTTCACGAAGTTCTTTTACGCCGGACGAAACAGCCGAGAGCGAAAAAAATGCTGCCCCGGTATTTGAAGCCAATGCACGTGCAATCGTGGTTTTGCCTGTGCCCGGGGGTCCCCATAGTACCATCGAATGCAGCGTTCCGGACTTTGCCATTAGTCGAAGAGGTTTGCCCTCACCCAGGACGTGCTCCTGACCGACAATATCGTCCAGTGTACGGGGTCTCATCCGCTCTGCCAGCGGTGCAAAACGGTCTGCAGGGGCGTCAAGCTCGCCACCAAGCATAGGTTGCATATCAGAAAACGTTTGTTTCTTTGCCATAATCAGGTGCCACTTAGAAGTATGTTAAGATACGAACGTAGTATGATGACTGATAAATTCTGAAACATTTCTGAGCCAAAGTGTTTTCTAATATTGCTACCCCCAGAGCCTGTAATCATCGGCACATCCTGTAAGGCTGTTTTGGTGTTGTTATTATATGAAGGAATGCAAACCTATGAAAATATTCTTGAAATTTGGGCTGTTGTGTTCACTAACCATAGGATTAGGTTTGGGCTCAGTTAATGCTCAGGAAGTCGAACGCCCCGAAAATGAATTACTTAGCTCCCCTGTGAAAGCCAAAAGTGACAAAGGAATATTCAAGGAATTAAATCAATTACCGGAGTCTATTCGACAAACCAAGCAATTTGCCCGTATCCTTCACGATCTCGAACTGCATGCTACTGCCGAAGGGACCATCGATATTGACGCCCGCATTCAAGCTTTCGAGCAATCTAAAGCCGATCTTTTGCGAGATGCTGCTGTATCGTATAAATCAAGTGGCAGCAAACTCCCCATCTTTTCTGATGCTTGGACGAATATCGGACCAACAAACACTGCCGGCTGTACGAAAGCTCTTGCAATTTCACCAAGTGATGGTAATACAATTTATGCAGGTGCCGCAGGCGGAGGGGTCTGGAAAACAACAAACGGCGGAAGTGCATGGACGCCACTAACTGATAATGTCATTCCCGATCTTGCTGTCTCTTCGATCGCAATTGATCCCTCGAATGTCAGCAATATCTATGTTGGCACCGGGGACCCCGCCGTTTCAGTCGATGCCCTCACTGGCACAGGGCTCTATAAATCAACAAATGCCGGAGGATCATGGACACGTATTGCGACAACAACTTTTAACAAAACCGTAAATAAAGTACTCGTCCATCCAACAAATACCAACCTCGTATACGCTTGTAGTAACGACGGCTCGAATCGTGGTTTATTCCGCTCGACCAATGCAGGTACGAGTTTTACAAAGGTGTATCCTGCCGTCGGAAATGCAGCAGCCGTGGTGTGGGACGTTGTAACAGCACAATCGATCGCCGGAAAACTAGTCATGTATTTAGTCGAAGGAAACACTCCGGGTGGCGCCTCAACCGAATGCGGAATTTATAAATCTATCGACGATGGCGCAACATGGGTAAAAATTACAACTGCTGGTTTACCAAATGGCAGTTCGTTTGGGAAATCAGCTCTGGCAATCCCTGCAAGCGATCTGACAAAAGTGTATTGTTTCGTTGCGACTCCGGCAGGCGATTTATTGGGTCTTTATCGTTCGACCAATTCCGGTGGTTTGTTTTTTTCAGTAACAGGTGTACCCTCAACCGTACTGAATGTAGGCTCGGGAGCACAAGGTTGGTATGATCTTTATTTGGGTGTTGCTCCTGGGACTTCTCCAAATGATACTATATACATAGGTGGGGTTGAAGCGTATCGCTCCTTTAATAGCGGAAATTCTTGGACGTCATATAGTGATTATAATACTCACTATCAAGTTCACGTCGATCATCAATCTATTGCAATCGATCCGAGCAACTCACGTCGTGTGTGGATTGGAAATGATGGCGGTGTGTATCGCTCGACTAATTCCGGTCAAAACTGGAGCTATATGTCAAATTCAATGACAACAATGCGTGCATATCATATTGGGCTTGATAATCTTGACTTCAAAAAAACGTACTCAGGATTTCAAGATCAAGGATTTTATAAAACGGTCTCAGGGCAATCACCGGTCGGAGTCTTTGGCGGTGATGGCTTCCAGCCAATTGTCGATCCATCAAACTCAAATATTTTCTACACCGAAGGTCCTTTCGGTGCATTATACAGGACCAGCGATGGTGGAAATAATTTTAGTAATATTACAGGGTCAAATTTTGAATCCGGTTCTGATTGGGATGTCCCGTTTGCAATGGCTCCGAAAAATAATCAAACATTATTTACCGGACGTACTGTCTTATGGAAATCGAATAATAGTGGATCAAGTTGGTCCTCGGTTTCCCCGTCATTCAACGGATATATTCAATCGATTGGGCTTTCTCCTTCTAACGCGAACACTTGGTGGATCGGGCTCGGCGGAGGCAAAGTAAAATTAACGATTGATGGTGGTACAAATTGGAATGATAAATCTGCCGGTATCCCCGGCGTTACCGTTCGTTCAATCGTTTGTAACCCGACCGATCCGGATGTTGCCCTTATTGCACTTGCAGCATCTTCTACAAACCAAGCTCGGGTAATGCGTACTACTAATGCCGGAGCAAGTTGGACAAATGTTTCCGGCACAACCGGTGGTCTGTTGCCGGGTGTTCCTGTAAATTGTGTTGCACTGGACTCGATCAACCCAAGCAGTGTTTGGTATGCTGCTACTGACAATGGCATTTATTACACAGTAAATGCCGGGCAAAAATGGTCGATTGCCGGATCCGGTCTTGGCTTAGCATCATGTCAGGATGTGCAAGTTCATTCCAATAAAATTACGATCCGCGTTGGTACTCACGGACGAAGTATTTGGGAAGCCAATGTAAATATTCTTCCCGTCGAGTTGACAGGACTCACTGCCAACAAAACTTCGAACGGGACACAACTTATTTGGCGCACGGATAGTGAACGCGGCAACTCCGGTTTCTGGGTGCAAAGAAGTTACAACTACCAACAGTTTGTTGATGTGATGTTTGTAACAGGATCAGGCACAACAAATACTGAGCATGATTATAGTTATCTCGACACCATGAAGAGCTCGGGTCGTTATACATATCGTTTGAAGCAAGTTGATCTCGATGGTTCTGAACATCTATCAAATACTGTCGATGTTGCCTATGGTAGTTCGGCAAAGCTCCGTCTTGATCAGAATTTCCCAAACCCGTTTCTATTGAGTTCTGCAATCGGTAGCACACGTATTCATTACGAAATTCCCGACAACGATATTGTAACGATCAAACTCTATTCCACCGAAGGTGCGCTCATCAATACATTCCTTGACCATAGCGAACAAAACGGCGGCGAGCAAGATGTATTTTGGTATGGCACAGACGCTTCAGGCTCACCTGTCGCAAGTGGTGTTTATTTTTATACACTTGAAACAGCCAGTGGCGCAAAACTCAGTAACAAGTTAATTTTTATTACAAAATAGATTACCAAAGAGTCTTACGAAGAATGTTAAGCCGCTTTTATACCAAAAGCGGCTTTTTTATTTTATGAGGTCACAAGAAGAATCTGAACTCTCTGAGTCCCGAAAGCGTATAGAATACCTATGCTTATGAGCAGAAAACGCGAACACCTTTCAGTTGCTTCGATGATGAAGCAACGCTATATGGCAATAGCCAAAGGCGTTGCTACACGTTCGGCGTTTTATGCTATTATTGGCTTATTGATCTTCGTCGTCATACTCATTATTGATCTGGTCTCGCATTCGCTGAAGATGATGCAGGGTATGACGCTTGATGTTGTACGAACCGCCCTCCAAATAATCACAATCTATTTCTGGTCACGAGCATTAAGCCCGTTTATCGTTCGTTACCGCGATCTTTCGCGTCGTGTTGGTAAGCCGGAAGCAGGTTTGATACCTGTCCGAACGCTGAGATGGTTTGTAATTGCTCTTGCTGTAGGTGAGTTGTTTGCTTTTCTCCCGGACATCTTCTTAGCTCGGCTCAATGATCAGTTCGAACCTTTAGTACCCAATGCTGTGGTCAGCATAAATGTTATGGGTATTCTTTGGCTCACCGGGTTTGCTGCCATTTTAGTCGGCTTCTCAAAGTTTTTATTTATTTGGCAAAAAACCCGCGACTTGCGCCGTCGATTTTTTATTTGGTTCATACCGATTGGTCTTTTTAGCCTTGTTGATTATCTCCTAAATATCAAAACAATCCCCGATGATACGGTGGTAAAGATAACACTGTTTGGTCTGCGGTTTCTCGTCATTTTTTCAACGCTTTTTTTATGGTTTCGAATTGACTGGATGCCGCACGTCTCGCGAAAAGATAAAAATCGCGTTCTTATCCTTAGTGCTTTTGCATGCGTATTGAGTACCGTCGTGGTGATCAATTACTCAATAGGGTTAACCGGCGGCATTCTCAGCCACTATGCTACTATCTTGCATAGTGTAATTCATGTTTCGATGTTGGGAGTCTCCTCCTATTTTGGGTTAGTTTTTTTTAATGCACTCTTTACACTCTCATCAACAGAACTCGTCGAGCGCCGTGCCGCCGAAGTACAATCACTTGCTAAACTGACTCGATTTAGTTCTGACGTATTAACAAGTGAATTATTACTTGATATTCCGCGACTTGCCGATCAAATTACCGCTCTGGCACAAGAGGCAACAAAATCTGATTGCGCATGGCTTGAATTAAATTTCCGACAAGCACAGGGCTTAACGACCGAAACAAAAATCTACCGCTCTTATTCTTCTATCTCACAAGAGCTTGCAGATCATATGTCGAACGAATCGTTACCCGGGCTTCGATCTACAGTTATCACGAGATCAATCTCGGAAGAACTTGCAACCACTGGAAAACCGGTTTTGCTGACTTCAGGTGATCTTCTCGATGGTGTTGAATTTCCCCTCGGTAATTCACTCGAACAACTTTCATCGCTTATCGCAATACCACTCCTACATAAACAAGAACTTCGTGGCGCAATCTATGTCGCGAAACAACAAGAGTACGGCTATGACGACGAAGATGTAACTGTACTGACAGCGTTTAGTGATATTGCGACACTTGCTCTTGATACCGCACGTCTTCTTGCTGATTCGATCGAGAAACAGAAATTTGACGGCGAACTTCGCGCGGCACGATCAATGCAACAAAGTCTATTGCCAAATAAAGTACCGGATGTCGCGGGCTATGAAATAAGTGCTATCAGTATCCCTGCTTATGAAGTAGGCGGAGATTATTATGATTTTACGACCCTCTGGGATGGCTCACCTATTGCTGTGATAGGTGATGTGTCCGGCAAAGGTATCTCCGCTTCGATTTTTATGGCTGAGACCAAAGGAATCGTACAAGCACTTGCACCAATGATGATGACCGTTCGTGAACTGTTCATCGGAACCAACGACGCATTAATGCGTAATATCGGGGAGCAGGGTTTCCGTCGTTCGTTCGTAACCCTTGCAGCCATTGGATTCAAAGACAATATCCTGACCTACTCCAGAGCAGGTCATACACCGCTGCTAATCTTCGGAGCCGATGGGGATTATCAATATTTGCAGCCAAAGGGAATGGGTCTCGGTTTTGTCGGCAAGAGTATTTTTGACGGTGTACTTGAACAAAAACAGATCGTGCTTGATCCGGGTGAGACCATTATTCTTTTTAGTGATGGCATTACCGAGGTACGCGCTGCTGACGGTGAAGAACTGGGGTATGCTCGTTTTGCTGAAATAATCAGAGGTGCTCGGTTCGAAGAGACCGTTCAAAAAATGACTGATCGTATTTTACGTGATGTATTATTATATGCAAGTGATGCTTCGTTTTCCGACGATGCAACGTTTGTGATCGTTCGAAGAAGACACTAAAAATAACCAGGAGAAAACAGGATGGCTTACGTCGGTTCAGAATTTAGTGTGAGCGAAAGTCTTGCGCCTCAAGAAGGCATCTCGGTGATCGCGCTCACCGGTCAGCTTGATGCACATACTGCACCCGAGTTCGAGAAATTCCTCGAACAAATTGTTCGCGGCGAGAAAAAAAGAAAATTAATCCTTGATTTTTCTTCGCTTGAATATATTTCCAGCGCCGGTCTTGGTGTGTTGATGGGCTT
>JANYDV010000054.1 GCA_025363505.1 Bacteroidota bacterium | reverse complement strand
AATATCACCTGTAAATGCTCCTTGAATCCATCCCCCTGGATTACCATAGTTTTTCCATGTTAATCCATTATCATCCGTTCGGTTTATCCCATTTCCTGTACCTTCACTTGAAGTATAGAATGTATTTGTACCTGGGAATCCAAGAATTTGCCAACTCTCTTGCCCAAAACTAAGCTGCTTCCATGATAGCCCACCATCGAGTGTTTGAAGAAAGCTTCCAACATGAAATAGTGAGTAATTTGAGATTAAGCCCGTATTAGCGGAAGTAAAATCAATCCCAGAATACCCAACTCCGATCCAAGACGGATCAATTATATTCGTCCAAATTAAGCCTTCGTCATTTGAAAAGGCAGCATTGTTCTGCCAAGAAGCCATAAATAATCGTCTTGACCATTGATTATAATAAATTCCTTCACAAGATGTTAGTTGATAAATTAATGTCCAGGATATACCGCCATCGCTAGTCTTATATACACCATCTCCCCTGCTTGCGCACCATCCTACGAAGTTATCCTTAAATGTAAATTGGCATGGAAGATATATAGTAGCTGGAATCTGTGACCAACTATTACCTCCATCCGGGGTTCTCCAAATAGCATTTCCTAAGCCAGCAAAACCAAGTCCTGGAATACCATTCACGTCATTAAGAAAGTAAATTGAATACACCGGTTTGCCCGGAACATTGAGGATTTGTTTCCATTGAGCAACACAGGCGTGTGCCACAAAAAAAAACAAAGGAATGCACTATATTTAACAACTTTCAAGCTTACCTACCTGCTATAAAGAAAATGCAACAAAATCCCCTACAAGGATAATCCCTATAGGGGAAAGAGAAAACACTATTTATTCTGTGACACTTAATTGTAAAATCTTGACTAGGGCCCCAGCCGTAATTTTCACAAAATAAACAGTATAAATTGGCTGTCCGGGGCGTGAAAATACTTTCTTCCATTGACCAAAAGTGGTTGAAGAAAAAGACACGATGATGCACGATATGAAGAGTAAATACTTTATCATTAGCAATATATGGAGGACCTCTGTGATATCCTCCATATATAATGACACAAATTTATACTAATGTATTACACTAACAGAGACTCAGAGATTAGGAGGTTATCAAGTATCTCAAACAAGCATAGCATTGTGATGGATGTTTCTTGTAATAATACGTGTTGTGATATGTCCCAAAAATAAGCGGGGATACTATTTGATCACATACTCCAACATTTCTGAACTTCGGCAGTGGCTTTCTTCTTCAAGAAAAGCCGGCAAGACTATTGGCTTCGTTCCTACGATGGGTGCTCTTCACGAAGGGCATCTCTCGCTCGTACGCGCATCAAAACAAGAGTGTGATTTGACAATAGTAAGTATTTTTGTCAACCCTACCCAATTCGGACCAACCGAAGACTTCAGCAAGTATCCAAGAACGACCGGAGAAGACGCTACTCTGCTTGAAGGGGTAGCAGCGGATGTTCTCTTCTTACCAACACCATCAGAGATATATCCTGAGGGAGCCTCAACTTCTGTGGATGTCGGGGAGATCGGCACGATCTTCGAAGGTGAGATCAGACCAACACATTTTGCGGGGGTAGCAACAGTCGTCGCTTCCCTTCTTAATATTACCCAACCGGATATTACTTATTTTGGGCAGAAAGACCTTCAGCAGGTAGCCGTTTTGAAAAAGATGACCCGTGACTTACATTTCCCAATCAAAATTTCTGTCTGTGCCACCGTCCGAGAGTCCGACGGATTGGCAATGAGTTCGAGAAACCGCTATTTATCGCCTGAGGATCGTAATGAGTCATTATTGCTCAATCGGACACTAATTCACGTCGAAACCTCTATCCGTTCGGGCATTAGCCTGAGCGACTGCATACTTTCGGGCAAGAAATTCTTTGCTGAAAATGCCAAAACAGCGAAGTTAGACTATCTGTCTATCGTATCTCCCGAAACATTTCAAATCTCCTCCTCGTTTAATGAGTCTGAGACCGTTGGGGTTATCATTGCGGCTAAAGTTGGGACAACAAGGCTGATTGACAACATCCTCGTAAGTGACGAGAACTCAGCATCGGGACGTATCACTTCTGCAGTAACTAATGCAAGCTGAGCTTTATGAAAAGAACATTATTCAAATCGAAGATTCACCGTGCGACGATCACACAGGCTGATCTCTATTACGAAGGATCGCTCACCCTCGATACCGAGTTGATGAAAGCCGCTGATCTATTGCCATACGAGCAAGTTGCTATAGTGAACGTAAATAATGGCGAGCGTTTTGAGACTTACCTCATTGAGGGACCTCCGGGTTCGGGCGTTGTCTGTCTCAACGGACCTGCCGCACGCAAAGGGGCTGTTGGCGATGAAATTATTATCATTAGTTATGGACAATTTGAAGACACAGAAGATCTTCGCTATTTCCAACCGAACATCGTACACGTTGATAAACGTAACAAGATAAAAGATATTTCTCATAAGATCGAAGCATTCTCACACGTAAACTGACCACATCATTTGTCAGCCGCTCAAAAACCCCTCGTAACTGTTATTCTCGCTGCCGGACAAGGCAAGAGAATGCAGGACCCCACTAAACCAAAAGTATTATATCCACTTGCCGACAAACCCCTTGTCGGTCATGTGCTTGAGGTCGCGAAAGCTGTAGGGAGCAGTCGAACAATTGCTATTATCGGTTTTGGTCGAGAACAAGTTCGTGAATATATTTCAGATATTGCCCCCAGTGCTGAATTCGCTGTTCAAGACCAACAACTGGGCACAGGTCATGCTCTACAACAAATTATTCCACTGCTGAGCGACTTCGATGGCAACCTTCTTATTCTTTATGGTGATGTGCCACTCCTGACCAAACAATCTGTTCGCAAACTCCTTGACCACCATATCTCACAGCACGCCCGAGCAACGATCATGACTGCTTTGTTTGAAGACCCAACAGGCTACGGAAGAATTGTCCGCACTTCCGATGGCAAGCATCTTAGTGCTATCGTCGAAGAGCGGGATGCCTCAGAGGAGATCAAACTCATCAAAGAGATGAACTCCGGCATCTACGTTTTTGATGCGAAAACATTACTCGAGTTCTTAGATAAACTAACGACGAACAACAATCAGAAAGAATATTATCTCACCGATGTGTTCTCGATGATCAATCGTGCATACGGCGAAAACTCGGTAGCATTATCAATCTGTCAGAACCCTATCGAGGTTAGTGGAGTCAATACCAAAGACCAATTGTCGGAGCTGGAACGCTACTATCTCCAACAGAAATAATTCATTAACATTGTATTGAAACTTCTTCGACCCTCAGGCGTTTTGTAGGTAGGACAATGATGAAAAAGCGGAAACATATCGGAACAGTCTTCGTCGCCTTGTTTATAACAATGGCTTTCAGTAATGTTGATGCTCAATTCAGGTATCCAACAGCCTCATCCTCAGAAGAGCAACCTGCTTCGACGCTCGAAGCGATGTCTAACCGCGGCGACAATATCTTCTCCCGATTTTTCGACCCTGCACACTTCAATTCACATCAAACCTATACATTTTCGTTTATGGGTGGAAGCGGTGGATCAGTCGGGCTTGGTGTATTTACCAACACCTTCAATTATAAGGCATCAGATGATCTGTTTATCTCGGCGGATGTCTCAGCCGTCTATTCCCCCTTTAGCACTTATGGAACCGCATTTCAAAAGAGTTTAAACGGCATTTATCTTTCGAATGCACGGTTAGATTGGAAGATGGGCGAACACACTTTTTTAAGAGTTGAGTATTCAGGTGCACCGTTTTTAAATAACGGTTATTATGATGACCCGTTTTCTTCGTCTCATTATCCTTTCACTCGGTAATTACCAATAGAGCGATTGGCATTCAGCATACTATCCCGGCTTAAACCAAAAGGCTCGAAAATACGACGCCCACGCCAACAACGCTTCTCTTCGCTCTTATTTTGGACATTCAATGTAACAGCTGCAGCTATTGTCATCGGTTTGGGCTGGCAATTTGCCAATCGGATGTTCGTCAAACCACCGGTTTCGAGTACCGTCGAACGAACTGATATGTTGGTAAAAGCCGGGGAGCACATTCAACTCAATGTACTCAATGGCTCCGGCACACCAAACGTAGCTCGTATTTATACAGATTTTCTTCGTGCACGCAAATTCGACGTTGTCGAAATGGCAAATTATAAAACCAGCGATGTCCAACAGACATACATCATCGACAAAGTCAATGATTCATCCGCTTCACATAAGGTAGCGTATGCGTTGGGTATCAGCCCCACGAAGATTGTCGTTCAACTTGACTCCGAGGCATTTGTCGATGCGGCAGTCGTGATCGGCAAAGATTATCCTTACACAAACCCAATGCGTTAATATCACATGGCAAAAACTACCGCCGTTTCAGAAAAAAAGAAAGCGCCAGTAAAGCGCAAAACCGTGACAACATCAAAGGTGACTTCGAAGAAAGCCGTTACTGCAAAAAAGGCAGCTGCTCCGAAGAAAACGTCTATAAAGAAAACACCGGTAAAAAAAACTAGTAAAGTACTTGCCACAGAAAAGAAAGTCGTTGCAATTGCTGACCCAATTCGAGATGCCGCGTTCCTTGCCGCACATTGTGCACTCGAAAAGAAAGCAACGGACGTGCAGCTGCTTGATCTTCGTAAGATCACATCAATGACCGATTACTTTATCATCTGCTCAGCTTCAAGCGATATGCAGGTTATAGCTGTTGCTGAGAACGTCATCGTTATAATGCGTGATGAGTATGGCATAGCCCCATGGAAAAGCGAAGGTTGGGATACACTCCAATGGATGATCGTTGATTTTGTTGATTTCGTCGTGCATATCTTCCGTGAGACGGCTCGTGAGTATTATCATCTCGAGCGTTTGTGGGGCGATGCACCCACCGAAGAGATCAAAGATACTCCGGTTGAAAAAAAGCGTAAACCAACTGCTAAAAAAAGTAAGTAATGCTTAAGCTACAATTTCTTGGCGCCGCCGGACAAGTAACCGGTTCAAAATACTTTCTTCACACCTCGACCTCGCGTGGGATGTTGGTCGATTGCGGTTTATTCCAGGGTGGAAGAAAACTTCGTGAAATGAATTGGACCGATCTCGCAATCAGCGCAGGAAATATTGGTCACATCCTCATTACACACGCACATCTCGATCACATCGGGTTTCTGCCACGTTTGGTCAAACGTGGTTATCACAACCCTATTTTCGCAACCAAGGCGACGATTGAAATTGCCGGATATGTCCTTCGTGACTCCGGACATTTACAAGAAGAAGATGCGAAGCATGCTAATAAACATGGCTATGCTCGCCATAGTCCTGCATTACCGCTTTATACAAGTCAAGATGCTGAAGAAGCTTTAAATTTATTTCAACCGATTGAGCGAGGCAATAAAAAATTAATTCAGGATAATGTCTCTGCAACCTATTACAATGCAGGTCATATTCTCGGCTCATGTTTTGTGCATATCGAAAAGAAGTATGAGGATCGCGACCCAATTACTGTACTATTTTCAGGCGATCTTGGTAGAAGAAAACCAATCTACCTCAAACCAAAAGATTCAGCCCCTGCAGCCGACTATATCATTTGCGAATCAACCTACGGCGACAGACTTCATAAGAACATCGACGCATTGGATGAATTAAAAGCAATGATCGTCGAAGCGATTAATACCAGTAGTGTCCTATTGATACCGGCTTTCGCCGTCGACCGTTCGCAAGAACTCTTGTTTTGTCTCAATGCATTAATGCGCGATGGCAAGATTCCTGATACATTACCGGTCTATGTCGATAGTCCTATGGCTGCTGGCGTGACCGACATCTATGATAAGTTTTCTGAGGAGCATATCTTTTCACAAGAAGAACTCAATGAACCGGATAAAAATCCGATTCGCTTTAAATCGCTTAAAGTAATTACTACACCCGAACAGTCAAAGCATCTTAATGATATTAACGGACCTGCAGTAATCATCAGTGCAAGCGGCATGGCAACAGGAGGACGTATTATGCATCACCTCTTGCATAGACTTGCTAATCTTGATACGATCGTACTCTTTACCGGCTATCAAGCCGAAGAAACATTAGGCAGAGAGTTAATTGAAGGAAATACGAATGTGCATATCATGGGCACTCAAGTACAAGTCCGAGCACGGATTAGAAAATTGAATTCTTATAGCGGACACGGAGATCAATCTGAATTACTCGATTGGTTAAAGTCTTCACCAAAGGCACCAAAAGCAGTTTTTCTTACTCATGGCGAAGACAGTGCTCGAAAGGTATTCAAAGAAAAGATCGAATCAGAACTTGGTTGGAAAGTTATTCTTCCACATCTGGGAGAAATCTTTGATCTGGAAGCTGAGTCAATATAACCACTACTAATTCTTACAAAAAAAGCCCACTCTTTCGAATGGGCTTTTTTTTTGATCGAAATTTGATCAGTACTTTTATGCAGCCGTGCGCTGAGAGCGGCGTGGTCTTGGCATTTCTTCACTTGCCTGAATACCAAGTTCTTGCAATTCTTTTGGAATAACCAAAAGATCTTTGAACTTCGGTAATCCTGTTCCGGCAGGGATAAGATGCCCCACAATAACATTCTCCTTGAGACCAAGCAAGATATCGGTCTTTGCTTGGATTGCTGCTTCAGTAAGAACTTTCGTTGTTTCCTGGAAGCTGGCAGCAGAGATAAAGCTCTCGGTCTGCAATGCTGCCTGAGTAATACCAAGCAAGATCGGCTCGCCAAGAATTGGCTCGCCCGGTCGTGCTTCCGGTGCTACTTTCTCTTTTTTCTTGAGATCGGCAACAAGCTCCTTAAACTTCTTCTTCTCAACCATCTGCCCGACTTTATATTTCGAGTCACCGCGTTTGGTGATGAAGACCGAATTCTTCAAGGTTTCATTCTCTTCGAAAATCTTGATTTTATCGACTTCGTCATTTTCAAGAATCGTTGAATCACCCGAGCTGGTGATAACAACTTTACCAAGCATCTGACGAACGATGATCTCAATATGCTTATCGGAGATTTTTACGCCCTGCATACGATATACTTCCTGAATTTCATTGACGAGGTACTGCTGAACAGCAGCAACGCCCTTAATTTTCAGAATATCATGCGGATCGATAGCACCATCAGAAAGTCTCTCACCAGAGCGAAGGCTATCACCTTCTTGAACAAGAATATGCTTACCGAACGGAATTGTGTATTCACGACGATCGGTCGCATCATGTGATGTGACAACGATCACGCGTGAGCCACGACGTGGTTTCTCGAAGTGAATGACACCGTCGATCTCGGAAACAGTAGCCGGATCTGATGGTGAACGTGCTTCGAACAACTCAGTAACGCGCGGCAAACCTCCCGTGATATCACGATTCTTACCGGCTTCGCGATGAATCTTCACCAAAACCATACCCGAATTAACCGGTCCACCATCTTCGACCTGCAAGATTGCATTACTTGGGATGATGTAGTTGATAATCTTTTTACCTTGAGCATCAAGAATATCAAGCGTCGGTGATTTCGAGCGATCACGTGAATCAATCGTACGAGTTTGGATGTGACCGGTGAGTTCATCCGGCTCGCGACGAACGGTAACGTTCTCAACGAAGTCACGATACTTTACTGTACCGGGATGTTCAGAAATAATAACCGCGTTGTACGGATCCCACTCATAGAGCATGACGCCTTTTTTGATCTGTGCTCCATCAGCAACAAGAATGACCGCACCATACGGTACATCAAACTTACCAACGACTCGGTTGTCATCATCAAGAATATTGACGATACCCGAACGAGAAAGTACGATCTGCTCGCCTTCACTATTAGAAATAACTTTCATTCCCTCGTACTGTACACGCCCGTCAAATTTCGAAGTCACCTGTGACTGTGAAGCGATAAGCGATGCTGTACCGCCGGTATGGAAGGTACGAAGTGTAAGCTGAGTACCCGGCTCACCGATCGATTGTGCGGCGATGATACCAACGGCTTCACCGGATTCGACAAGCTTATGTGTCGAGAGGTTACGACCATAACAGAGTGCGCAGATGCCGCGTTTAGCTTCGCAGGTTAAGACCGAGCGAACCAAGACCGTTTCAATCGAGGTCTGCGATATTTCGGCAGCAACTTCTTCGTTGATCATTCCACCGGTTTTGACGATCATTTTTTTCGTCGATGGATCAATCACGTCTTCCTGAACCACACGACCGAGAATACGCTCGGCGAGTGTTTCTTTGATGTCTTCGCCTTCTTTGAGTGCACTTGTCGGAATACCACGGATGGTATCGCAATCATGGATGGCGATTACGGCATCTTGTGCAGCGTCAATCAAACGACGTGTAAGGTATCCCGCGTCAGCCGTTTTCAAAGCGGTATCAGCAAGACCTTTACGAGCACCGTGAGTCGAGATAAAATACTCAAGAATCGAAAGACCTTCGTGGAAGTTCGACAGAATTGGGTTCTCGATCAACTCACCGGTTTGTCCCGAAAGTGATTTCTGCGGTTTAGCCATCAAACCACGCATACCGGCAAGCTGACGGACCTGTTCTTTCGATCCGCGAGCTCCCGAGTCCACCATCATATACAACGGATTGAATCCGTTGCGATCATGCTGGAGTGTCTCAAATAGCTTATCTGCTACACGGTTTGTTGCACGTGTCCAGATGTCAATAACTTTGTTATAACGTTCACCGGTTGTGATAAAACCGTTAAGGTACTTATCATGAACATCATCAACTTGCTTTTGAGCTTTGTCGATGATTTCATTCTTTTCTTTTGGTATAACAATATCTGTCAGACCAACCGAGACGCCGCCTTTGGTTGCGAAAGCAAATCCCATATCCTTGAGTTTGTCAAGGAATTCGACTGTCTTCACAAGTCCAACAGTACGGAAGCTGTACGAAATGATCTGGCGAAGACGTTTCTTTGTCAGAAGTTCGTTCAAGTATCCAAGTTCTTCAGGCACGATCTGATTGAAGATAATACGACCGGTCGTGGTCTCAATCATCTTACCTTTGAGTCGTACTTTTATCATGGTGTGCAACGCCAGACGATTCAAATTATAAGCGATGATCACTTCTTTTGCGTCAGCAAAAATAAGCCCTTCGCCAAGTTCGCCGGCTTTGTGCTTCGTGAGATAATAAGGTCCGAGAACCATGTCCTGCGAAGGAACGGTAATCGGCTCGCCATTCTGTGGCGAGATAATATTATGCGCACTGAGCATTAATGTCGAAGCCTCAAGTTGTGCTTCAAATGACAATGGAACGTGAACTGCCATCTGATCGCCGTCAAAGTCAGCATTGAATGCTGTACAAACCAGCGGATGGATCTGCAATGCACGACCTTCGATAAGCTTCGGTTGGAAAGCCTGAATACCTAATCTGTGCAACGTTGGTGCACGATTGAGCATAATAGGATGTCCATCGATAATCGACTCAAGAATATCCCAAACATCATTGGTTTTCTTTTCAACAAGTTTCTTTGCCGACTTCACGGTCTTGGTAATACCGCGCTCGATGAGTTTGCGAATGATAAACGGCTTAAAAAGTTCGACTGCCATTTCTTTCGGCAAACCACACTGATGCAATTTCAACTCAGGTCCGACAACGATAACCGAACGACCGGAGTAATCCACACGCTTACCGAGCAGGTTCTGACGGAAACGACCTTGCTTACCTTTGAGTGTATCTGAAAGTGATTTGAGTGCGCGTGAAGTATCAGCTTTGACAGCCGATGCACGACGTGAATTATCAAAAAGCGAATCAACCGCTTCTTGCAACATACGTTTTTCATTGCGCAAAATAACCTCAGGAGCTTTGATGTCCATCAAACGCTTCAAACGGTTATTACGAATAATCACACGACGATAGAGATCATTGAGATCGCTGGTCGCGAACCGTCCGCCTTCGAGTGGCACCAACGGACGAAGTTCCGGCGGAATAATTGGAATTGCACTGAGCACCATCCACTCGGGACGGTTCTCGATCTTCCCTTCTTCGAGACGGAACGACTCAACAGTACGAAGACGCTTGAGAGCATCCTGACGTTTGAGCTGCGAAGTTTCTTCACGTGCTTGGCGACGAAGCTCGATCGAAAGTGACTCGATGTCAATACGACGAAGCAAGTCATGTAATGCCGGCGCACCAATACCTGCGATAAACTTTTTAGCATCATCGGCATGAAGATTATCATTCTCTGCAGGCAAAGAATCAAGAATGCGATAATATTCTTCTTCAGTCAAAAGATGCTTTGCCGGCAAACCGGTTGTGCCGGGGCTTACAACGACGTATGATTCGTAATAAATAATCTTTTCAAGGTCTTTACTCGGAATGCCAAGTAAATGTCCGATCTTGTTCGGCAACGAACGGAAGTACCAGATGTGTACGACCGGCACTGCAAGCGCAATATGTCCGAAGCGTTCGCGACGAACCGACTTGGTTGTTACTTCTACACCACAACGATCGCAAATAATGCCTTTGTAACGAATACGTTTGTATTTGCCGCAGAAACACTCCCAATCACGGGTTGGTCCGAAGATCTTCTCGCAGAACAAACCATCTTTTTCGGGACGGTATGAACGGTAATTAATCGTTTCGGGCTTCGTCACTTCACCGTGGCTTCTCGTGAGAATACTCTCGAGACTTGCCAGGCTGATCGTGATCTGTGAAAACTTCTTAAACGGAGATTCCATCGGAAGCATGTAAGCCATATCTTTTCCTTCTTAATTCGTTTTTAAACTTTTTTGCATCTCATGAGTTGGGGTTTGCATTAAAATACAAACCCCACTACTAAGTTAATTTAGCTGATCGTTACTTCAAGTGCCAAGCCTTGCAACTCGCGCACCAAGACCGAGAATGACTCCGGAACACTTGGCTCCGGCATATTCTCACCTTTGACGATCGCCTCATAGACGCGCGAACGACCGGGTACGTCATCCGACTTTACGGTTAAGATTTCCTGAAGAGCATGCGCAGCGCCGTATGCTTCGAGCGCCCACACTTCCATCTCTCCGAAACGCTGACCGCCGAACTGTGCCTTACCACCAAGCGGCTGCTGGGTAATCAAGGAGTATGGTCCGATCGATCTTGCGTGAATCTTGTCATCAACCAAATGCGATAGTTTGAGCATATAAATGCAACCAACGGTTACACGCTGATCAAACGGCTCGCCGGTACGTCCATCATAAAGTTGTGAACGTCCGTCTTCATCAAGACCTGCTTCTTTGAGATAGCCATGAACATCATCCCAATGTGCACCATCAAAGATTGGTGTTTCGAAACGAACACCGAGTCTCTTTGCAGCAAAACCAAGAGCGGTTTCGTACAACTGACCGATATTCATACGACTCGGCACACCAAGCGGATTGAGCACGATATCAACTTGTCTGCCGTCGGCAAGGAACGGAAGATCTTCTGCAGGGACGATCTTCGCAACAACTCCTTTGTTACCGTGGCGTCCTGCCATCTTATCACCAACCGAAAGTTTACGCTTTTTGGCAACATATACTTTTGCCATTTGCATAATACCGGGTTGAAGTTCATCGCCAAGACCGACTTTAGATTTTTCGCGACGAACATCGGCTTCGACATCTTCGCGTTTGGTCCAATAGCCTTCGTAGATCTTGCGGATGAGGTTCATCTTCCGACGATCATCAATCCAATCGGTACCAACCGAAAGCTTATCAAGCTCATCAAGACGTGAGAATAGCGTATCATGCTTGAAGGTAACACCTGAACGAAGCACAACCCCACCATCAAGATCGCGAACGCCGATACCGGCTTCACCATCAAGAACTTTCAGGAGTTTTTCTGCAAGTCTGGTATTAATTTCACGAAGTTGATCGGTATAATACTTATCGATCACATCTAAACGTTTTTTCTCATCACGTTTTTCTTCGCCTTCTTTTTTAGTGCCTTTGCGCGAGAACAATTTTGTCTCAACAACAACGCCTTTCAAGCCCGGAGGCGCCTTCAGCGAAGCATCTTTCACATCGCCTGCTTTATCACCAAAGATCGCTCGCAAGAGTTTTTCTTCGGGTGTCGGATCGGTCTCACCTTTCGGTGTGATTTTTCCAATCAGAATATCTCCCTCTTTTACTTCAGCACCGATTCGGATCAAGCCATTCTCATCAAGATCTTTCGTTGCTTCTTCCGAAACGTTCGGGATTTCACGAGTCAGTTCTTCTTCACCACGCTTAGTGTCGCGAACGTGAAGTTCATACTCTTCAATGTGGATCGAGGTGTAAATATCTTCGGATACAACACGCTCGCTGATAACGATAGCATCTTCGAAGTTATAACCTCTCCATGGCATAAATGCCACAATCACATTGCGTCCGAGAGCCAGTTCGCCGCCTTCGGTCGAAGATGAATCAACCAAGACATCGCCTTTTTTGACGTGCTGCCCGGCTTTGACGCTCGGACGGTGGTTGATACAGGTATCTTGGTTCGAACGGAAGAACTTCGTGAGTTTATATTCTTTGATACGACTGTCATCAAAGCTCGCAAGGACTTCGTCACGTGTTCCTTCGTCTTCATATTGAATAACGATGCGTTCGGCATCAACACTCTGAACAATACCGTCACGCTCAGCAAGAATAAGGGCACGGCTATCGCGAGCGAGTTTGCCTTCGAGTCCTGTTGCGACGACCGGAGCTTCCGGACGAAGCAATGGCACTGCTTGGCGTTGCATATTCGAGCCCATCAATGCACGGTTAGCATCATCATGCTCAAGGAACGGGATGAGCGCCGCAGCTGCACTAACGATCTGGGTAGGAGCGACGTCCATAAACTGAACTTCGTCAGGTGATTTCAATACGAAATCCCCGAACTGACGGCAACTGATACGTTCGCCGATAAACTTGCGATGCGAATCAAGCATCTGATTTGCCTGCGCGATGATCTTATCTTCTTCATCGTCGGCTGTCAAATACACAATTTCACTTGTTACCTTACCGTTCTTTACGATGCGATACGGTGTTTCGATAAAGCCAAATTTATTGACTTGAGCAAACACTGCAAGTGATGAGATAAGACCGATGTTCGGTCCTTCCGGTGTTTCGATCGGGCAAAGACGACCATAGTGTGTATAGTGAACGTCACGGACTTCGAAGCCGGCGCGTTCACGAGTAAGACCACCAGGTCCGAGAGCTGACATACGACGTTTATGCGTCATTTCAGCGAGCGGATTAGTCTGATCCATAAACTGGGAAAGCTGGTTAGTGCCGTAGAAGGTGTTAATCACGCTTGTGACAGTACGGGCATTAACAAGATCCGCGGGACCAACTTTTTCATCGTGGATGCTCATACGCTCACGAATCGTGCGAGCCATACGGGCAAGACCAACGTTGAACTGCTGTGCAAGCTGTTCGCCGACGGTACGAACACGACGGTTACCCAAGTGATCGATATCGTCAAGAGATGCTTTGCCAAGCTGAAGCTTGATAATATATTGCAAGATTGCAACAATGTCCTCTTTTGCAAGAGTGGTGACATCATTTGGAATATCAAGGCTGAGGCGTTGGTTCAAACGCAAACGTCCGACCAAACCAAGATCATAACGTTTTTGTGTGAAGAACATTTTTTCGAGCAAGCCACGAGCTGTTTCCATATCCGGTGCTTCGGTCGAGCGCATCACACGGTAGATCGCTTCAAACGCATCATCGGTTGAGCGCGATGGGTCTTTTGCAATGGTGTTCATCACCACTGCGCCACCGGTTTCTTCAAGCTCTAAGAATTTGATCGACTTTACGCCGCTCTTCTTGAGCTGATCAATATGCTCGTCTTTAAATTCAGAATCTTTACTAAGAAAGATTTCGCCCGTTGACATATCAATAACGTCGGCAGCGACTTTGCGACCGACATAGTCATCGAACTTTGCTTTTTTGGCATCAAGCTCAGTGACGAGATTGAAAAGATCAAGAATCTGCTCATCGGTTGAGTATCCGAGAGCGCGAAGCAACATCGTTACCGGGAATTTCTTCTTACGGTCAATGTATGCCCAAAGCACGTTATTAATGTCAGTCGTGAATTCAACCCAACTTCCACGGAATGGGATGACGCGACCTGAGAAAATCGTTGTACCATTCGGATGCATACTCTCTGAAAAGAACACACCGGGCGAACGATGGAGCTGGCTGACGACAACGCGCTCAGCACCATTGATGATAAATGTACCTTTGTCGGTCATCATCGGCAAATTGCCCAAGAATACTTCCTGTTCGATGGTCTCGACGAAATCTTCGGTGCCTTCTGCCGCATTCTTCGACGAAAGTCTCAGACGAGCTTTCAGAGGCACACTATATGTTAAGCCACGTTCTTGGCACTCCATAATATTGTAGCGCGGTTTTTCGAGGCGGTAATCGAGATATTCAAGGATGAATGTCTCACGTGAATCCACGATTGGGAAGTTCAATTGGAATACCGATTCCAAACCGGTGACGATACGCTCGGAAAGCGGAACACCCGATTGCAAGAATTCTTGAAAGGATTTTAACTGAACGTCAAGGAGATCAGGCATATCATATTCTTTGGGAATCTTCGAGAAGGAGATTCTGCCGTTTTCAATGATATGCGCTCCGTTGAGTAAGGAAGCAGCCGACTTTTTTGCCATACTACAGTATTCTATTTAAAAATTATATAAAACGAACGAAACAATCACCCTTGTGGGTGATCTACCACCATTATTGGCAATAGGTACTTACAATTGATTTTGGTCTGAACGAACCGAGGTCTCGGTTCATAAAAAAACAGGCGTATTCGCAAGCGAATACGAAAAGAGGTGCACGATCAATGCTTTGCAAGGTTGCGTTCGGTTTTTTTTGAGTGATTGAAAGCTTCCGTACGAGACTACATTTATATGTTGTGTCCGACAAAAGGATTCAGAATTCAGCCCATCGCAAACGACTTATACCCCCTAATAATTCCCAACGAACAAACAATAACAATATCCTGTAACCGTCGCTTTGAAATCGTTGTTAATCAGCCGCTTAGCGAATATGGCAACACCACCACTTCACAACAAAAAGCGCCGTGCGGTGCTTACTCTCACGCTCCTGACCATCGTCTGGGGTACGACCTTTGCCATTGTACAAGATTCTTTCAGTGATATTTCTCCCCTTCTATTCGCAGCATTAAGGTTTGCCATCTCATTGGCGATCTTCTTGTCTTTTTTTCCGTCGGCGAGAGAAGGGGTACTCCTATTATTTACAGCAAAAACTCCGAGCCAACTTAAACTGAGAAAGAATATTCTTATCGTCGGTTCTACGCTTGGTTTTGGCTATATCTTCCAATTTTTGGGATTAATAACGACCACTACTTCGAAATCGGCATTCCTCACTTCAACGACTGTACTCTGGACACCTTTGTTTGCGAGAATGATCGGATTCGAGAAATTTACTCCGAGAAAGATCATTTCAATCACCGCAGCCGGAATTGGTATCGTACTGTTAACTCACCCCTACCCCTTTGAAGGCATAGTCATCGGTGATTTTCTAACTCTGCTGTGCGCACTTGCTTTTGGCGTGTATATTCTATGGCTTGATAAAACATTCCCATTAGTCGAGGAAGCCATTGGCGGTGAGGTTAATTCGGCAATTGCACTAAGTGCTATGCAATTGACGATTGCATTGTTTTGCATACTGATTGTTTTGCCATTCACCACGCCACTCCATTTTCACTTAACCAATTACTTAATCTTCTCGATTCTCTATACAACCATACTCGCAACGGCAGCGTCCTCCTTCATCCAAGCACTTTACCAGAAGGAAATTTCCCCGACAGCAGCAGTGCTCATCTATACATTAGAACCGGTTGTCACAGCACTCATAGGGTATCTCATCGTTGGCGAGAGAATGAACCCTTCAGAACTTGTCGGTTGCGGTCTGATTATCTCGGCGATGTTGGTGGGACAATAAAACGGAAATGAACAACAATCATTTATTATTAACGACAGGCGCAACCTCACCCCATAGTTTTTATGGCAGACAACTACAGATTAATAGTTGATTGATGTGGGAAGAAGAAATAATTTGTTTGTGGAAGATCACCTCTTTTCCATTCCTTCAGTTTTTTTGTTTCCGGGACATATACGTAAGGACGATATCCGAAATCAATGAGATAATCAAATAGTGCCGCACCGTTAGTAGTCGGCTCCGAAAGATCATCCATTATTTCAATGTAAAGTGAAGGGGAAAATTTTCTTAAACTTTGACTCGCGCCTTGAAAAACGGCAAGTTCGTGCCCCTCTACATCACATTTAATAAAAGAAATATCTGCAATATTATTATTTCTTACAAAGTCATCTAATGTTAATAGCGGAACCGAAACTCTATGCGATTCAGCCGAAGAGAAAGATTCTAAACTTGCAGTATAGTAATTTAATCCTTCACCTGCGTATTGATTTCCCTTTGAATCAATCCCATGAGTTTCTCTATAAGATGGAATTGTC